>NZ_JBMLSD010000348.1:0-8161 GCF_049240685.1 Flectobacillus sp. | reverse complement strand
TGCCTGTTGCCTCGTGCCTTTACAGAAAGCTGTAAGCATTAAGAAAAAAAATTGAGCGATGAAGGAAATATATTTTCAAAAATCCTTCATCGCTCAATCGCAACATTATTAAATCTGAAATGGCCTTCACTACTTAGCGAAGTATCCCTTATGATTTTTATCGTATCATCGAAATATGTTTGGTTTTTTCATAACTATCCAATTTTACCCTTAAAACAAAAGAGTTAATTGGCTGATTGCTCAAATCAACCTGCTTGCGCGAATCAAACTTATCAACCACGTAGCTAATAATCAAACGGCCAGCCAAATCATAGACAGATACTTCGGCACCAACTAAGTCATCTGCGACCTCCACAGTAAAGATACCCGAGGACGAAGGGTTAGGATATATACTTAGTCCATCCAAATCAGGGTCTGCTTTGAAGGCTTTGGCGGCTGACAACTTCGAAAAACATACTAATTTATTATCAGGTAAAGCAATCGGAGTGTAGGTCAGACTTGAGCGAACTTGGTAGTTTCCATCAACTTTAACTTTGATTGCTTTAGTATTTCCAGTAATTACTTTTCCGTTTAAAGACCATTCATATCCATTGGAATCGCCCTCACCAGAAGATTCGATAGTATACGCACCTACTTGATTAACTACAGGAGTTGCTGGTGTTGTTCTTACATCTATAAACCTCTGAGTAGATGCAGGTGAAAGACAGCCATTGAAATCTTGTACTCTCACCGTATAATTCCCTCCACGTTTGGCATACCAAGTATTATTGGCTCCGTATCCCAGCGAATCGGCCCCAACCCACCAGAAAGCACGATAATTACTCACGGTACTAATCTGAACACTATCACCCGAGCAAAATATTGTATTTCCACCTGCAAAAATCGTAGTAGGTAAAGGAAGTGCATTTACCTTGGCTTCTATTGGATTTGATGGTTTCGACAAACACTTAAAACCATTGATAGTTTGTACAGTGTACAATCCAGCCTGATTGATTGTAATACTTCTTGTGCTAGCTCCATTACTCCATTTGTAGCCAACATCTGCCGATGAATTTAAGGTCAAACTTCTATCTGCACAGAACGGGTTTTGTCCTACCGCAGTAATTATTGGTACGGTTGGTAATGGGTTTACTGTAATTCTTGCTGTATCCGAAAAGGCTAGCGATTGACATCCGTTTACATCTGTGACCTGTACTGCGTAAGCTCCAGCCCCTTTTACAAAAATATCTCGAGAAGTAAAGGTCAATACACTTCCATTATAAGTCCATTTATAAGTAGACGTTCCTGTTGGTGTGGTATTTGGTAAGCTTGAACGAAGCAAAGCGCTATCGCCATCGCAAATAATTTTACCATTCACTGCCTCTATGACTGGTTTGGCAGGAAGCGCATTTATTTTAACTACTTGAGAAGAAGAATAAGCTGAATTACAAGTCTGAGAATCGATTACTTTTACACTATACTGACCAGAAGTTTTAAAAACTACAATATTGGTCGTTGCTACCTCTTCAAGTGTTTCGTCGTTTCTCCAGCTAAATTTTTCGACGTTTGTATTGGCGTACAAAGCTTCTAGTATAACCGTTTTGCCCTCACACACACTAGTTGAGCTACGTGCAAAAATAGTTGGAGCAAGTGGCGCCACTAATACTACTACTCTCGACTTTTCAGAACTTGGAGAAATACACCCTTTGGCTGATCTAGTTTGAACAGTGTAAACACCAGACTTATTAACCGTAATAGCTCTATTGAAACTTGTAGTTTGCGTAGCATTTGTAGAATCTGACCAAATATATTGTGTTTCTGAAATCGACGAAGTCAACGTAACATTCTTGTCAGGACAGAAAGTTAGTGGTCCGTTGGCCGAAATAACAGGTTTTGCGGGAAGAGGGTTTACTACTACTGGCACGTTGGTAGAGGCCAAAACAGAACGACATCCTTTGTCATTGATAGCTATTACATTGTAGTTTCCAGTGGTGCGTACTGTAATTGCAGCAGACGTTTCTCCTGTATTCCATAAATACCTGAAAGATTGAGATGAGGTAAGAACAACCTGACCCCCATCGCAAAACTCTAGTGCGGTGCTATATCCAATAACAGGTTGCGCTGGTCTTCCGTTGATTGTTACTGCATATACATTCGACACAATAGATTTGCAGCCCAAAGTATCCGTATAAACCACCGAATAATTTCCAGCTGAATTGACATTAATATTCTTGGTTGTTCTGTTATTCGTCCACAAATATGAACCCTTCACATAGTTGTTCGAAATCGCAAGTTGTACACTATCTCCCGAACAAACCCCTAAATTTAATCCATCCTGCAAAATTGGGTTATTGGCAAATGTTACCACACTCAAGACAGGTGTAGCAGGTCGAGCATTCATCTTGGTAGTAACTGGCTCAGAGGCAACAGAATAACAGCCATTCGAATCCAAGGCTCTCACAGTTATAATCGATGATTTTCTAACGACGAGCTTTGTGGTTGTATTGGTGGTTGTATCGGCATCGGTATTTCGATACCAAACATTTTTATTAGCAGTATATGAAGATGAAAGACCTACAGTAAATCCTTCACAAAAAATCAAAGGTCCATCGGCCGAAATGGTTGGCTTGGCAGGTAAAGCATTTACTACTACAACAACAGAGTTAGAAACTGGAGATATACAACCAAAATTATTGGTGAATGTCAAATTGTAGGTCCCAGCGGTCTTTACATAAATTGTTTGAGTAGTTTTTGAATTGCTCCACAAATAAGAGCCCGTACCTTTATTATCAGAACTCAACAAAATACTATCGCCTGCACATATTCTCACTGTGCCATTAGGCGTAATTACGGGAGCAGTAGGCACAGGATTTACCGTAACTGTGATAGGATTTGATGAAGGAGACTTACATCCACTTGTACTTACCGCCTGAACACTAATTGTGTTTGAGACAGCGACCCTAATCGTATTAGAACCAGTTGTGGTTGTATCACCTCCAGTGGTACGACTCCATAAGTTACTTCCGGCGGTATAAGACGAAGATAGAGTTACAGACCCTCCTGCGCAGAATGTTGTGATACCACCTGCCGTAATCGTAGGTTTTGCAGGTACGGCATTCACCACAACCGTCACGATGTTTGAAGAAGGAGACTCACAGCCTCCCGAGTTTTTGAATTTGACAGAATAAGTACCTGCTGTTTTTACATAAATTGCCTGACCAGTAGCACCGTTGCTCCAAGTGTAAGTTCCTGAGCCTTTGTTATCAGAACTCAAAAGCACACTATCGCCAGCGCAAATACTCACCGTCCCAGAGGGCGTTACTACAGGAGCCGTTGGGAATGAGCTCATGCTTACAACCACATCGTCAGAAGCAGGCGACGTACAGCCGTTGTTATCACGTGCCACCACATAAACGGTATTGGCATCGTTCACGGTAAGTTTGGCCGAGCCAGTTGTCGTAACAGAACCTCCTACAGATTTTGTCCAAATATTACTTCCTGCTGTATAAGAAGAACTAAGTCCTACCGAACCTCCCGTACACAAAGACAATGTGCCATCAGGAGTAATGGTAGGTTTGGCTGGTGCCGAAGGATAAAGCGATAATGAAATTGTATTTGAAGTGGCCGAACAGCCAGAAGTTGCGTTAGTTGTTGAAGCTGTAAAACTATAGCTACCTCCCGTTGTGATTGAATTACCTGCAACTACTAAGGTTTGAGACGAGCCAACTACAGTGAGGCCTCTGTTCCAAGTATAATTACTAGCCGAAGTCGATGAAAGTGTAATACTGCTAGTTCCACAAAAAACCCCTGTCGTAGGACCATTGGCAGAAATAGTTGGTGCCGTAGGTACAATTTGAGCTACAGTATAAGCAGTTACCGAAATCCACGAACCACCTAGAGTTTCTTTATATCTTGCTGAATAGGTTCCTGGACTTACAATGATTGTACTATCAGACCCAATAATGGTTGATGTTTGATTGTTGGTCCATTCGTAAGCTGCTTTACTTTTGGGTAATCTTAGTTTTACTGTTCCGTTTCCTGTACAAGTATATGAGCCAGATACAGGGGTAATAGTAACCTGTGAAGTTCCATACAGTACCGTCAAACAATTCAACAATACAACAAAGAAGAGTTTGAAAATGTGTTTCATAATTGCTAATTTTTTACTCTTTTGGGATGCTTTCTAAATAAGACGTGCATTTTTATTATGGGTCAACATACTTTGATTCAAAATCTTTATTAAAAAGCAATTAGTTAGATGGGGTAATTGATGTATCTATTTTGCAAGAGAATAGATATATCTGCACTAGGAGAACTATAAGTAAGTGGGCAAAAGTAAATTAGTTTTACCCACCTTAGGTTTTAAGCTTTGTATTATTAGCTAAAGTTTTACTACCAAATCGCTGAAGCCTTCAGCTCGTTGTTGAGCGTAATAAGGCAATACGCTATTCTGAAAAATCATGAATATCGTCCTGATTATATTCTTCCTCACTTTCTTCTTCGGGTTGTACGAATGACTCTTGGGCTTTTTGCAACGATTCCCAAATCATATCTTTCAACTCAGTAAGCCCTTGTTGCATAACAGAAGAAATCATCATATAAGGGAGGTTGTCAGGAATCTGCGCCTTAATTCTTTCCATATCTTCTTCTTCTGTTACTAAATCCATTTTAGAAATAGCAATCATTCTTTCTTTATCCAACAAGGCAGGATTATATTCTTTAAGCTCATTGAGCAAAATTCGATACTCTTCAGAGATATCTTCGGCAGTAGCCGGAATCAAGAATAGTAGAATAGAGTTACGTTCGATATGACGCAAAAAGCGTGTTCCTAGACCTTTACCTTCGGCAGCACCTTCAATAATCCCTGGGATATCAGCCATAATAAAGGACTTGAAATCACGATACGATACCACGCCCAAATTGGGTACGAGGGTAGTAAAAGGATAATCCGCAATTTCTGGTTTTGCGGCTGAAAGAACTGACAATAGGGTTGATTTTCCAGCATTTGGAAAACCTACCAAGCCCACATCGGCCAATACTTTTAATTCCAAAATCACCCACATCTCTTCGCCTGGCTCGCCAGGTTGAGAGTGGTGTGGTGCTTGATTTGTTGAGCTTTTGAAGTGCACATTACCCAAACCTCCTCTACCGCCACGCAACAAGATTACCTCTTGCCCGTCTTTAGTCACTTCTGCCAAAACTTCCCCAGTTTCAGGGTCTTTTGCTATCGTTCCTAGTGGAACTTCTATGAGCATATCTTGACCTTGAGCACCTGTACGACGGCCACCTTCACCACCATTACCATTTTTAGCAAAAATATGTTTTTGATATTTTAAGTGGAGAAGTGTCCAATGTTGGGCATTCCCTTTGAGGATAATATGTCCTCCACGACCACCATCACCACCGTCTGGTCCACCTTTTGGAACGTGTTTTTCACGACGGAAGTGAGTTGAACCTGCGCCACCATGTCCAGAACGAACGTTGATTTTTACGTAGTCAATGAAGTTTGATGTCATAATTACTAATTGAGATTTATAAAGGGCCTATGGTTTCGGCCAATTGTAATGGTTAATACTATTTATTGAGATTTTCAAGCAGAGTGGTCAGGAGTTATCAGTCTTTAGAAAACCCCTTCTGCAATCTGATAGTTCAATGAGGGATTTTTGTCATGATAAAGTCTTATTCAACATTTCAACTTTATTGACAGCGTATCTCCTATAAAACTTGGGGTTAGGTTTTTGACCTAGCTGAAGACCAATAGCCACTGGCTATGAACCTGTTTTCAGCGAGATTGAATAAGAATTGGCAGCTTCTATTGTATCCTTTTGCAAAAATAAGCAATTCTAAGGCATTGACCTATAAGGAAGTAAATAACTAATTAATCGGGATAGCAAATTAAGATATTTTGTAAAGCAGTTCTTGTGTTTTATGCTTGGGTCTGCTGGGTTATAAGTTTGTACGCAAAATAAAATTTAATTTTTGAGCTTTCGGCTTTCAGGTAACGGCTTTCGGCGGTGGGCTTTGGGAAAAATGCTTGTCCGTGGTCGTTAACACTCTTTGCCTTGTGCCTTGTGCCTGTTGCCTCAATCACATACCTTACGATTACTTAATAAACTAGGCTTTAGACAAAGGAATCCAAGATTTGATTTGTCAAAAGCCTAGTTGTATATGTGGTAAATAATGAGCGTGGAGTTATGAATAGCTAACTATTTTACTGCATCGATAGCATCACAAATATTTTGGAAAATTTCTTCGATAGCTCCAATACCATTTACTTTACTCACTTTACCTTGTGCTTCGTAGTAAGGTAATACGTGTATTGTTTTTGAGAAATACTCATCAATTCTTTTCAACAATTTTTCAGCATCATCATCTGCGCGACCACTTACTTTCTGACGCTCAGCAATACGGGTTTTAATTTCCTCTTCGGTTACATCCAACTGCACTACCCCATTGATGCTCTGTCCATTTTTCACCAAAAACGCATCCAATGCTTCTGCTTGTGGAACCGTTCTCGGAAAGCCATCAAAAATAAAGCCTTCTGCCTGAGGATTATTTTTTACTTCTTCCTCCAACATTTCGATGGTAATCGAATCTGGTACTAAAAGACCATCCGCAAGGATTTGTTTTACACGCTTTCCAAGCTCAGTATCGTTGGCTATATGCCCACGGAACATATCGCCCGTAGAAATGTGTACTAAATTGTATTTTTCAATCAATTTGGCTGACTGTGTTCCTTTACCTGCCCCCGGAGGTCCAAACAAGACGAGATTTAACATTGGTTTAAACGTTGTTTTGTGAATTGAAAAATTGTGTTTTGTTATAAGAGTTGCAAATTTACAAGAACCACTTTGAATTATCGTCCTATCTACTAATAATTTAGCAAAAGGAATTCTAAAACATTTCCTAGAATTACCTATCTTCAAAACCATCATTTCTATTTTTTTCAAAATCTATAAAAAACAAAAAGCGGAAACCCTTGTTATACAGGGCTTTCCGCTTTTAGAATGATTTTAAATATTCGTTAACAAATGGATTTTGCTAAGATGACACGCTCAAGAAATATTCTTCCTCTCAAAGCAGAGATAGACCATTTCTAGATTTTCTGCTTATTTGCTATACCTCTATCGTTTGAACTTTGGCTTCAACACCGTCCCAGAGTACTTTGCGCATTTCTAAGGCCTTCACTGAATAAGCCATCGCTTCTTGCCATTTGATTTGGTCTGTTCCACAAAGCTCTGTTACCATCTGAATCGCCAAATGACTATGATGATCGCCATCTACCTCGATATGACGCTCGAGGTAATATCTAAATTTGGCAATACGTTCTGGCATTTCGGCGTGTAGGTCTTTTACCATGGCAATAAACATATCTGGAATCAAATCCTCTCGTCCAAAGGTAAATACAGCTGCCTGAATATGTGGCTGATTGGTAGCGATTACTTCAAAGGTAAAGTTGACAAAATCTTTCACACTTTGACTTACCCCAACGATATCCAATGCTTCTGAAACACTTGTCTTCTGGGTCAATAATGCCAAAAATTGTTCTATTTGAGATAAATCAGCGCCTGTTTGCTTCATCGCATCCAGATATAACTCAAAATGGCTCATACGCACACCATCTTCGTCAACATCACTTTCTTCGCCATTGACAATTTCGTTTATCAAATAACGGGTTTCGGCGCTACCTACAGGAACCCAAGGTACTTCGACACAAGTAAGGTTGCGTTGAAGAGCTTTGAGAATGGACATAAAATCCCATACCGCAAAAATATGGTCTTGCATGAAAAGCTGTAAATGCTCGATATGATTGATTTGATGATAAACTGAATGGTTGGTAAGCGCTTCTCTCAATGGAGCTATTGCTTCTTGAATTTTATTTATTGAATTATTCATAACTAACTTTTACAATCGTAAATTTTGGATTGTTGATTTTAGATTTTCCAATATAATTAAGTAATCGTGCAGAATAAGATTTAAGTTTTTTGTTGAAGGCATAAGGCAAAGAGTGTTAAAATGTTTTTTATTACCCACAGCCATGATTTTTTCCAAAGCTCATCGCCGAAAGCTGATACCTGAAAGCTCTAGGCTATAAGCCTTAGGCATTAGGCAAGCACATTCTTTTACTTACGGCTTTCAGCTTTGGGCATTCGGCAAAAATATATCTATCGTTACTAAAAAG
>NZ_JBMLSD010000347.1:0-1935 GCF_049240685.1 Flectobacillus sp. | reverse complement strand
TAAAAAATAAGCTCCTTTTATCCTTCCTGACTTTATATAATCCTTTTAAAATTTTATTTCGCTAGTTCAATACTGCTATAGTTATATTAGCTGTAGGATGTATACTGTTGTGACTATTGGCTTTTAGTGTTAACAATAAACGCTTTATTGTCTGTGCAATCATTTGCAAAATACTTTGATATTTTTCGCAAATAGAGTATTTTTATGTTTAATAATGTAAACTATTTACATAAAATGAGCTAAAAATGATTGTGAATTTTAGTGTTCAAAACTTTGGGTCAATAAAAGACAAGCAAATATTATCTTTTGAAGCAACAACTGCTAGAGACTTAGAAAGTTTTTATATCATAGAGCCCATAAAAGGGCTCAGGCTACTCAAGCTGGCGTTAATATACGGCGCCAATGCTTCAGGTAAGACTACAGTATTAAAAGCCTTGGAGTTTCTTCGAGATCTTGTCTTAGAACCAGTTGAAAAAAAAAACGAATCTTTAAAGTTTGAGCCTTTTCTATTCGATTCTTTTACGCCCACCAAAAACTCAATATTATCAATTGACTTCATACAGAAAAATATTAGGTACTTCTATGAGGTAGAGTTTAATAGATTGGCAATTGTAAATGAAGAATTGTACTTCTACAATCCAAATAAAGCCAAAATATTTAGTAGAGCTACCAATTTAGAAAACCAGTTTACAGAAATTACTTTTGGAAGTAAAATTAAAAAAGATAAAACCTTCGGAAAAACGCTAGAAGCAAATACGATTTGGAATAATACAGTATTGGGTGGATTTTTGAAGACAAATATTAATTTTAAAGAACTTAAAGAAGTTTCAGAATGGTTTGCCACACATTTAAAACCACTTATTGAATCAGATACAAAACTGGAAGGGTATGTCACGTCTGCTATAGGTAATACTGATATTGATAAAAATTCTGTCATTCAAATACTCAAAAAAGCAGATTTCAACATATCTGATATTTTGATAAATGAAGAAGAAGAAGATATTCCTCTTGGCTTTTTAGAGTTTCTTGAAAAGCAAGTGAAAACACATAATGAAAAATTTACTGAAATAAAAAGTAAAGGAAAGGTTACGACGGTTAGCATAGAGTTAGAGCATACAGTAGACAGAATAAAGTATAAAATACCTTTTGAATTAGAATCACAGGGCACAAAAAGATACTACAGTTTTTCTGGACTTTTAAGTATGCTAATTAAAAACTCGATAACTTTTCCGATAGATGAATTAGAATCTTCTTTGCACCCAGACTTGTTTACGCACTTTATTTTATCATTTTTAGTTAATGCAAAACAATCACAAATTCTAGCTACTACACACAACCGAGAAATTCTCAATAATAGAGATATTTTTAGGAATGATGCTATTTGGTTTACAGATAAAAATGAACTAAGTGCTACCGAGCTATACTCATTAGCTGATTTTGATAGTAAAGTAATTAGAGATACAAGTAATGTTTACAATGCCTACAAAATTGGTAAACTTGGCGGTGTTCCGAACTTAGGGGATTATTATATAGACTTAAGCGATGAGAAGAAATAGACCTATACCTTTTAAAAATAAAATAAAGTTCGCCATCATCGTTGATGGTGATTGTGAATCTTGGTATTTCCAAATGCTTAGAAGAAACGAAAGGGATATAAATGTTGACTTAAAGCCAGAAATACCTCAAAATAAAAAACTCAAAGAGCAGTTTGAAAAAGTTGTTGAACTCTCAAAACATTATGATAAAGTTTTTTGGGTTGTTGACTACGATGTTATTAATAGCGAATCTTCCTTAGCCAAAAAGGGTACAGAAACGGCCTCCCAGGAGTTTAAAAAATATGTTACCCAAATAAAGAAAAAATATCATAATGTCATTTTAATTAGGCTTCCCTTGAAAATTACTTTTTCCAGCACAGGCCTACGAAAAATCCACTCA
>NZ_JBMLSD010000346.1:0-25507 GCF_049240685.1 Flectobacillus sp. | reverse complement strand
CTCCACTGCCGCATCTTGAATTATTGCTTACATTCCCTGCACTTGGTGCACTTGGCAATGTGTTTATAGTTCCAGTTACAGCTACTCTACTAGCTGCAGGTGTTTCGCAACTTGTCGTTGTATTTCTACAAGCTACAAAATAGGTTGTACTGGTAGTTAAACTTGGACTATATGAAGCTCCCGTTGTAAGCACTGTCGTTGATGACTGAGACGAATACCATTGAGCAGTTTCGCCACTACCACAAGTTGCTCCAAGTGTTACAACTCCCGCTCCACATCGATTGGCTGGAGTTGTTGTAGGTGATGATGGTGTTGGATTTATTGTAATAGCAATAGAAGCGTTACTAGAACAACCCGTATTACCTGTTACAGTTAGAGTATATGTTCCAGTAGTGCTTGCTGTAATATTTTGAGTTGTGGCACTAAAACTATTTGGACCTGTCCATGAAAATGTTACTCCAGGAGCATCAACTGTCATTGAGATGTCATCAATCGCAAAATCGTTCCCTCCTGTATTCGTATTCTCATTTCTAATTTCAAAATAAGCTGTTGTGCTACTTCCCGAACTCCAAGTGGTTGATAACTGTTGCCACGCACAGGTAGTCGCAGACAAGGTTGTTGAAGTACCCACTTTCACACCATTGACGTAAAATGCCAGAGTTGATGGATTGGTAGAGGAGATAGATGTCGCGTAAGTACTTAGACGATAGGTGGTATTTGGATTTACGGCAATTCTTTGTCCCCAAACAGTTAGACTTGCATCTGTTCCTCCATCTGTTACCATAATTCTTCCTGTACCTGATGCTGTTCTATCTTTACAAGCGGATGCCCAAGAGAAATAGGTATTCGCATCTGTTACTACACCAAATATTCCATAGCCATAATTTTGTTCTCCATATTGTGTCACAAAACCAATGTCTCCTGCTGAGAAATCTCCATTATACACCAGATTAGGATTAGCTACACTACCTGCACCATTAACTGTAATCGGCGATCCGCAATTAGAAGTATTACCTCCTACCGCTGTCGCACTTACACCCGAAACAGCCCCGCTTACAGTTAGGTTTACTGGAGTCTTTATACTTTCACAATTATTGAGTGTACAAGTTGCAAACAAATTCAACGATGTACTTCTTGAAGCAGGAGTATAAGTAGCCCCTGTAGCAATTGGAGTCGTATCGGTAGAGCCACTATACCATTTCACCGTTCCTCCTGTACATCCTGTGGCCGTTAGCGTTGCTGTACCTGTTCCACAGATAGACGCACTACTAACTACAGGAGCTGAAGTACAGGTTTCCTCGGTCATACAGATATCATCAATTGCCATACCATCCCCTTCGTTATCGCGAGGGGTAATGTAAAGCTCAAGGTATTTTGCGCCAGCAGGGGCTACAATCTCAACACAATACTGTTGCCAGTTGAGTGTCTCCCATTGCCCGTCGGTATCAGCAGGTACTGATTGATAAATATCTCCTGAAGATAGTATTCCTTTATCACCGCCTTCGGCATTTCTAAAATTGTATTCAAAATACACATCTGCATTACCCTGTACCCCCGATGGGTTGAAGGCAGCCATATAGGCACATATTTTATATTTTTTTCCAGGAGTAACTGGGAAAAACTTTTGATTTGAACTTGGAGCAAAAAGCACACACTGGTTATATCTTCCGTAGATAAAACGATCGCCAGAGTTTGCATTACCTGTCACACTTGCATCAATATAATAAGCCCCATTTTGGTTAGCATAATCATTTACATCTGTTCCAATAGCCCAATCAGTAGGAGAAGCTCCTCTGTAGGCATCAGTATTGGTAGCAGTACGGGTAATGTATGAGGCAGGGGATGATTGAAAATACACAGGAAACTTTTTCCCGTTATTAGTCACATTATCGTCTGTCTCAAAACTTGAGTTTGTGACAATGTTATTTGGACAAGATACAGTCGAGCAGTTATTTTTTAAAACTACTAATACCGCATTTGATTCTGCTACATAATCTGTACAGTTGGTACGACGAGCTGTTCGGATAAAACAGGTAGTTTGAGTAATAGCTCCAGGAGCGTATGTTGCGGAAGTTGCTCCCGAGATAGCTGTATATTTTGAAGAACCAGCCACATTAGTAGGACAAGCGCCATTGTCTAATGAGGTAGCTCTATACCATTGATATTGGATGGGTTGTCCGGTGTCGCCTCCTGATGGTGCCGTTACACTTGTTAGGGCTGCAGGTGTACTACTTACATTTTTACATAAAACTTGATTTGAGCCAATGGTACCTCCACTTGTCAAGTTGTTACAAGTATTATTTACTGTCAAACAAAAGTTATCTAATTTAAGGTAATCCCCACTTGCGTACCCTTCGACCCTCAGGTATGATGTTCCTGCTGGAGCTGTACCTGACATTGTATATTCTTGTAAGATAGGACCAGATGTCACAATATCAACATCCCAATCGACTTGCCTTTCCACTGTCAATAGGGCTGTACCTGAACTATTGTAAAAAACTAGTCTAATACGATGATCTTTGCTTGGGTCATGTGTTCCTCCGTAGGCCGAAAGTGAATACGAAGTACCTACAGTGATATTATTTACCTGTTGCCATACAGTTCTAGGAACGTTGTCTGCTGAATATAGGTAAGCATTGTATTTATCACATACCGAATACTGTGTGTTGGTGTAAAGATATGCCGTAGGAGCTCCAGTCCAGTTCCACCCCCTTGTAGCGTTAGATGAATTATAACCAGCTCTATCATCTGCTAACTCAAAGCTTGGGTTAACCAACATATTACCTGCACAATCACAAGTAACTGAGCTAAAGCTACTACAGTTTACCGTAGTATTGAATGTTTGGTAGTGCACTTCCCCTTGTGCATGTGTATAGTTCATACACACTACCTGACCTTCGATATTACCTGAACCAGCTTTGTTTACGTGAGCGTTAGGGGCAAACACTGTCCCTACGATTGTACTTCCTCCATTTAAAAAAATAGTAGTACTTCCTGCCGAACTATTGACAAAGTTGAAAAGAATATATTGACCTGCTGCATTAGGTACCCCAGGAAAATTCGGGATGTTCCAGTTAAAAGAGCTAGCACTACCAACATCCACCGTAATAACTACAGGGTTGGTTGCAGAAGGCACAATATTAAATTTGATTTCGTTGAAAATAGCCAACTGGCTAGCCGACATTCTGAAGAAATTGGTACGACCAGATGTTAGGTTAAAGGTATATGAAGTGGCTGTTGTCGATACAGTTGTATTAGATGTACAGCTATTGTAAGTAGACGAGTAGCTTCGCATATTCGCAATAGCTGTATTAAAATCGAATACATCGGCATTAATAGAGGCTTGCGTTTGGGAAACTGACAAACTAATACGTGGATTGGCATCTTGTGAAGTTGCACTTGAGGCCGTCAAACGTGTAGGATTGGTAGACCAATATTTAGAGGTTGAAAAATCCTTAATTTTAACAAAACCTCCACTCAATACATTTAGACCATTACCCGACGAGTAGTTTACATTACCTTCTACAATCAATACTGTATTGTTGGCATCACCAGAAGCTTTGAAAGTACCTGTAGTACTCATCCCCAATGAATAGGATCCATTGAGCGTGAGGTTTCCGAAGGTAGCCAAACCACCATTGGCATCGCCACTGGTAAGTATGGTATTACCGTACGAAAACACATTAAAGCCCTGTATGGGACTTAGAGGATTTTGTTGGGCTTGAGATTTTGTTGCACTTCCTAAAAAAAAGATAAGTGGCAACAAGAGTGAACCCCTCAAAAATCCGTTGGCATGGTTTTTGAGGAAAAGTTGCGCTCTCCTAAAAGTGTTCAACTCAGGCGTACATAGCTTACTAAAGCCGTACTTTGATGAAGTACGTAATGAAGCAGTAAAGTTTTTCATGGGGAAACTTTATTAATTTAACTCGGCGGATTATAAGAAAAATTATATTTCTGGACTAGTACAAACTATATCCATAAGGCTATATCGAGAAGACACTAGAGTCTTTGGGGCGGGCGGGTTTTAGCAAGTCATATTTGAAATAAGCATACGAAGACTCATCTTTTTTGGCGTTGAAAATGAATCAATAATTTCTTGCAAAAAGCACTCGAACATAGCAATGATGTACAAAGCAAAAATGTGAGACGACTAATAGCGGAAATAGCCGAATGTGATAAGCCTAGATTACTGAGGTTGATTAACGAAAATAAATGTTTGTAGAAAGGCTTGCGATTCCTTTCTTCAGAAATGGCGTTTCTCTTTAAACTTAGGCTTTTGCGTAATAATAAGTGATATTGCGGCTCACTTATGATTATGTACTTTAAATTTGAAGCATTAGCGGGTGCCAAACGGGAGTACGTATGAATATTTTTTACAAAACAATTTTGAAAAAAAACATTTTGCGAAAATGATTTTTCAACTGTTTTTTAAAAAAAATTACTTTTATTACAATAAATTCTTAGGCGGTGATTTGTAATAAAAATGCAATTTAATTCAAAAATAAATTGTAAATATTCACTGTAAATTAAGCCAAAATCATGCCAAAATACAATATTGTACGCTAGGTACTTTTTTTCCAAAATCCTAGAAAATTATTAAACGGTCATTATATTCGTGATTGATAAATGCCTCATCGATAAGCATTTGCTCGTATTTTACGTATAACTATTACACTAATGCTATACATACTGTTTCAACGCTTAATTTGTACACTAACTGTGTTTTTTTATACATCCCCGCTTATACAATCATCGTCAAACTATCCTTTGAGATTCATTATGAAAGATACCAAACCAAAAAAAATCCTTGCACTCGGAGATTCTTATACAATTGGCGAAAGCGTACCTCCAACTCAACGCTGGACAGCACAATTAATTGAAGCTCTTCGCCATGAAATTTCTGTAGTAAAACATGATATTGTAGCACAAACAGGCTGGACAACTTTTGAGTTGGAGGAAGCTATCAGTAAGCAAAAACTCGAAAATAATTATGATTTAGTAACGCTTCTCATTGGCGTCAATAATCAGTACAGAGGTCTTTCGAAAGACGATTTCAGAAAGGATTTTCAGAAGTTACTTCAAATAGCCGCTAACTTTAGTAAAGATGAATTTCGAGGGATAATAGTGCTATCGATTCCTGATTGGGGTGTCACACCGTTCGCCATCAATCGAGACACCAAACAAATTGCCAAAGAAATTGATGCGTTTAATCAAATTATAAAAGAGGAATGCGCCTCGAAAAAAGTCGTTTTCGTAGATATTACTCCAATTTCTAGAGCTTTCCCAAACAACCACTCTATGATTGCAGATGACCAGTTACACTTCTCTGGCAAGATGTATCAACTATGGGCCGAAGAAGCCAAGCAAGCAGCATTAAAAATTTTGAGTAGGTAATGTTATTAGTCACTTAAGCAGTTGATTTTTAAAGTAATAGATAAAAAATTTTACCGAAAGCTGAATGCCCAAAGCTATGGGCATTCAATAAAAACATATCCATCATTACTAATAAATGATTTAACACTCTTTGCCTTGTGCCTCTGCTTCATGCCTAAACGCATAAATTAAATCTAATTCAGCATTCATTATTTTCCACCCAACAACTCTTGAAAATAGTCAGCCGAGGTGATTAATGTTAGGGCTACACCTGCTACCATACCTGAAAGAATAAGATTCCAATCATGCTTTTTTACTTTAAATATATCCAATATCAAAAAGCTTACTACCAAAGTCAACAGCACAATCAAGAGTTGTCCTAGCTCCAAGCCTACATTAAACGCCAATAAAGGCTTAATTAAGCTCTCTTCTTTTCCCAACAAACTTCTTAGATAGTTAGAAAAACCCATTCCATGTATCAAACCAAAAGCCATTGCCATTGGATAGCGCAAGGAGGAGCTTTTCTCTTTTTGAAACCTTGTATTGTCGCTTGACTTATGAAAAAAGTTAAGAATACAGGTTAAAAATATGGTAATAGGTATCAAAAACTCGATGACTTCTGTTCGATACGTAATAACCTGCAATGTTGCCAAAGCCAATGTTACAGAATGACCAAGCGTGAAGGCTGTAACCAATACAGCTAGTTTTTTCCAGTCGTTAGGTCGATAGATTGCACATAAAGCAATCACAAACATGATATGGTCATAGCCGTTGACGTCGGTAATATGTTGAAAACCTAATTGAAGATACAATTGAAAATCAGACATGGGCGGGTTATAAAGATTTAAGGGTTTGTTTTAGAAGTACGATTTTACAAATTTAACTTAAATTAATTCATTAGCGAACAGAACACCTTGTACAAATCAAAGAATAAATTGTTTTATTTATACTAATTTGTTTTTAATTTAAGGCAAAATAAACGATTTATTGTCGGCTTTCGGCTTTCAGGTATCGGCTTTCGGCCCTAGGCTTTGGACAAAGGCATTTGTCTGTGGTGTTTAGAAAAATACTCTTTGCCTTGTGCCTAAACACACAAAACTTAAATCTAATTCTGAAGGGTTCTAAAAATGTATATCTCGGATTTCGGATGTATAAGCTTCTATATTTTGTAAAAAATAAAGGTATTTTACATTATTTCCGAAATCAGAAATCCCAAATCCGCAATTGTTGGAATTGCTTCGTACAACCCTAATTCGTAATTCAGCATTCATACTTACATAAATACTCTTTCTTTTACCAATCATTATTCGTTATGAAAGCAGACTATATTATTATTGGAGCAGGCTCGGCAGGATGTGTATTAGCTAATCGTCTTTCAGAAAACGGACGTTATCAGGTATTATTAATAGAGGCTGGAGGAAAAGATAGCAAACCCGAAATTCATATTCCCGCTGGCTATGGCAAACTCCATCATTCAAAGGTCAATTGGAATTTTTATACCGTCCCACAGCCTTTTTTAAATAATAGAGCATTGTATCAACCACGAGGCAAAACCCTAGGAGGCTCTAGCTCGGTTAACTGTATGGCCTACATTCGAGGAAACAAAGAAGACTATAATGATTGGGCCAAATGGGGTAATACAGGATGGAGTTATCAAGATATGCTTCCGTATTTTATCAAATCCGAAAATAATCAACAGTACCAAAATGAATATCATGGAATAGGTGGGCTGCTCAACATCAGTCATAATATCAATGTTACACCATTGGCCGAAGCATTTATTGAGGCTTGTGTAGAAAAAGGCATTCCTGCTAACCCTGATTTTAATGGTGCTCAACAGGAAGGTGCTGGGAAGTTTCAGTTTACGATCAAAAACGCCCGTCGCCATTCAACGGCTGGTGCCTTCTTGATACCTGCTCTTCGGCGGTCCAACTTAAGAGTATCTACCAATACACAAGTTGCTAGGATACTGATTGAAAATGAGAAAGCAATAGGTATTGAAATTATCAAGGGAAACACCACCGAAAAAATCTATGCCAACAAAGAAGTCATTTTAGCGGCAGGTGCATTTCAAAGCCCTCATTTATTATTGCTGTCAGGAATTGGAGCCTCATCCTATCTCAAAGATTTTAATATAGACTGTAAGGTAGATTTAGCAGGAGTAGGACAAAACCTATCAGACCATCTTTTTGTCAATATCAATACCCAGTGTAATCAACGCATTACTTACAATAACATCGAACGTTTTCCTTGGATTCTTTCCAATCTTTATCAGTATCTTTTTCAAAAAAAAGGGCCACTCAGCTCGAGCCCCCTCGAGGCCTGTGCCTTTGTTCATACTAAAGAAAATTTGGACAGACCAGATATTCAATTTCACTTCGCACCTGTTTTAACACATGACCTCCACAAGGTTAGAACTTTACCCAAAACAGAAGGCTTTACCATTTTACCAACCTTACTCAAACCCAAAAGTCGTGGGTTTGTTGGTTTACAGAGTAACCAAGCCCAAGTTGCTCCATTAATCAACCCTCGATATTTGTCAGATTCAAAGGGAGAAGATATGGCCACTTTAATGAGGGCCGTTTACAAAGCCAAAGAAATCATGATGTCGGAGGCATTTGCGCCATTTCGACAAACCGACGATTTATTTTTACCCAAAAAATACGATACTGACCTTGATTGGGAGCAGTATATTCGAGCAACTTGCGAAACAGTATATCATCCTTGTGGAACATGTAAAATGGGCGTAGACTCCGAGGCGGTCGTAAGCCCATCAACACTTGAAGTATATGGCATAAAAGGGTTACGTGTGGTAGACGCCTCTGTAATGCCTGAGGTAATAGCTGGTAACACCAATGCCCCCGTAATTGCCATTGCTGAAAAAGCCTCTGACTTAATCTTAAAATAACTTACTCATAATCAATCCATAACAGTACAATAGAATACTATTTAAAACTAACAAAAATCATATTTAAAACTGATTAAGCAAGGTTTTGAGTGAGGATTTTGGCTTTACTTTTGTCATAAATCAAATCTCACATATACCATGAACAACATACTTATTGCTACAGACTTTTCAGACAATTCCAACAAGGCATTACAATACGCTATTTTGATAGCCAAGGCTACTAAAAGTGACCTGTATTTGGTACATACCTATTTGCCTAGATATGTAGAGCCTGGGATTTATGCCGATGCAGATACCATGCAAAAAGCCCTCGACGATCAGAAAGACGCTTTGTATAGTAAAATGGTACCACTAGCTACCCAAGTTGAAGAATCAGGTGTGAAGTGCCATGTAGCACTTGAAATGAACGATGTTATTTCTGGTGTTTTTGATATAGTAGAAAAAAACAACATAGACCTTATTGTGATGGGACGTACAGGGTCGGGAGGTTTTTTGAGTAAATTGATTGGTAGCAATGCAGCTCATATTACAGCCAAGGCTCATGTTCCAGTATTGACAATCCCTAATCAGGTTGAAGATGTTAAAATTGATAAAATTTTGTATGCCACTCAATTAGAGTTTGACGAAAACCATATATTATCACAAGTTTTTGAACTTTCACATCAATTAGAAGCAAGTGTTGCGCTTACCAAAATTAATGCACCTTTCGAACCTGATGTGCAATCCGACAAACAGTTTGTAGAGCAAATTAAAGCTGCTTTTGTAAAAGAAAACTTTACGCTGGACACAACCATTTCGAATAGCGTAACCGAAGGAATTCTTACGACTGCCAATGAGAGAAACATCGACTTAATTGTTTTGGCAGCACATCATCGCAATTTCTTAAGCCAATTGATAGACCCTAGCAAATCAAAGCAAGTTATTATTCGTTCTGATATACCAGTATTGACTTATCAGCTTTAAAACATTTTACCTAACCCTTATTTACTTAAATGGCTTACCCAAAAGGTAGGCCATTTAAGTTTTCAGGCAATTGACCTTAAGCTAAAGAAAAAAAGGAGTTTTTTTATGAAATTATAAAGACTTGTACTTGCCTATCGGCTACGGCTTACGGCTTACGGCTTAAAGCCGAGTACTCAAATTTCACTTTGTTTCCTTACTAACTTAAAAATAATAATTCCTTTTTGGGATAAATGAGACAAGGAAGAATTTGTTCGCTAATTTTGTGGGATACAAACAAGCATCATCGTGCAGGTGAATTCTGTACGAATACTTAGAATCTATATTGCCAAATTGTTTTAACACATCAACACTATGCGTAAATTTCTACCATCTCTGGTGCTTTTACTGGCACTATTATCTCCTTGTGGCCTATTCGCACAAAGCTTTTCTGAGGATTTCAATTTTAATGGTTTACTAACAGCCAATGGCTGGACCGCTCATAGCGGCACAGGAACTAATTCAATCTCAACAACAGCAGGCCTGGTTCTTTCTGGTTTGAGTTCTACCGGAAACGCAGCCGTTCTTACTAGCAGCGGCGAAGATGTTTCCAGATTATTACCCTCTGCGTTCAATAAAGGTAGCGTTTATGTTTCGTGCCTAGTAAATGTAACAGCAGCTAAAACTACAGGAGATTATTTTATTCACTTAATTCAAGGCACCACGAGCTCTGGAGGATTTAATCCAAGGGTTTATGTTCGATCTTCTTCTGATGGTATTCAGTTTGGTATCTCAAAAGGTTCCGCCTCTGGAACATCCTTGGCCTATACTACCCAAAGTTATGCTTTAAATACCACCTATCTATTGGTATTTCGCTACACTTTTAACACTACGGCTACTACTGATGATACTGCAGAACTATTGGTTACTGATGCTTTAAAAACAAATACTGAACCTCTAAAAACCGACTGGCTTGCGTCTATCGATACTCAAAATGATGCTAGCAGCTTAGGCATGATTGCATTGCGTCAAGGTTCTGCCACCAATGCGCCTAATCTTATCATAGACCGATTGAGAGTAGGAGATAGTTGGACTAGTGTTGCATCGTTGAGCTCAGCTCCTAGTTTGTCGGCGGTGGGTACAACGGTACCAAACACAAACCTAGGAACAGCCTCCGAGTCGTCCAAAATAATTGTTACGGCCTCTGAGCTAACTAGTGATATTGATGTAGGTTTCAAAACAGCCACAGATAATTTTGAAATGAGTTTTGATGAAGGAAAGACCTGGGGCATTACAGGTGCAATCAAGGCACAAGGAGGTTCCTTCTTGGTGAGAAGTTCGGCAAAAGCTGCTTTGGGAAATAACGAAGGCATTATTCAATTGACCAGTGGCTCGATTAGTGTAAGCGTAAGTATAAAAGGAACTATTTTCCCTGCCGGAACAGGCCTATGCGGTATTACAACAAATATTAAACAAGTTCGGGACAATCTCCCTGCACAAAACTCCTACACGGGCGGAAGCGCAAGTATTGCAGGTAGAGTTACCAGTAAATTTGGAAGCAATAAGTTTTATTTACAAGATAATACAGGAGGTATTGCGGTATTTTCGGCAAGTGGAGCAACCTTATTTGCGAATATTTCAGTGGGCGACTCTGTACAAGTTGTGGGCGCATTAGTTAGATTCAATGGAGAAGCTGAAATCCTTAACCCAACCTGTATTAATAAGGTAATAAGTACCAGCAAAACGCCTACAATAGCAGTTTTTGATGCAAGCAAAAAAGGGACAACAACGCTTTCAACATTCCTTGAGGCAAATGAAGGAAAGGTCGTAAAATTAATTGGTATGAATTTTACGGTAAACACAGGAAATTTTGCCAGTGCTACCAACTACAAAGTCATTGCTTGTAATGAAATGGGCGAAACTGAAGTACGTGTCGATGCTACAGCCACTGGCATAATCGGAACGGCCGTTCCGAGCATTACACAAGACATCACGGGTGCAGTAGGGCATTATATCAACACAAGCGGAACGGTGGATATCTTGCAGATTTTTCCTTACGTAGCTAGTGATATTTCAAAAAGCTCAACTTCTTGTACTATTACTGTACCTACGCCAGCATCATACTGCGGAACCTTGGCAGGTGCAACGATTAGTGTAGATTCTACCTTGGATATCACTACTTGGAACGTTGAATGGTTAGGAAATACAACCCTTTCTCCAAGTGCGTTGGGTCCCATCAAAGATACCCTTCAAATGAATAACGTAATTACAGTTATCAATAAACTGAAATCGGATGTTTTTTGTCTGGAAGAGGTTTGTAACCATACCTACTTTGCTAGTTTGATTGCACAAAATTTACCCAATTATGGTATCAAATGTCAAACTGATTACTACTCGCATTACTATGATGCACCCGAAAAAGCGAGTGACCCAACCACCTATGCTCAAAAAATCTGCTTTGTATACAAAAAGGATATCATTACGCCTGTAGATGCCGAAACCAAGTCATTACTCGTCGGAAAATACACCTATCCGCCTGCCAATAACTGGGCCTCTGGGAGATTGCCATATATGTTTGTGGCAGATGCCAAAATTAATGGAAAAACTAAAAGAATCCACTTTGTAGGAATTCATGCAAAATCTGGTTCTGCCCTTTCTGATTATAATCGAAGAAAACAGGATGCTATTGATTTGAAAGCCGAACTAGATAGCAAATATGCTAGCAATACAGTCATTGTGTTAGGTGATTATAATGATGATTTGGATACCTCTATTGCATTAGGAAACCCTTCTTCTTACAAAGAGTTTGTTGCCGATGTGGCAAATTATAAAACTATCTCGAAGTCTCTAAGTGATTGTAAAGTATCTAGTACTGCGAGTTATTCTGATATTATTGACCATATTATGCTGAGTAACGAAATCGGTATATTAACAGAAGGTGCGGCAAATCCTGGGGTATCTGCTTCAGATATTTATTATATCAACAATACGCTTAATGTTTCAAGACCAATCGATTTTGTGGCAGACTATACCAATAGCACTTCTGATCACTATCCTGTAAATGCACGTTTTTATTTTGGTTTTTTACCAGTAAAAGTATTAGGTTTTGAAAAAGAGGAACAAGCATTTTTCAAAGTTTATCCCAATCCTGTACAAGACAATTTAACGATTGATTTACTGACTGCTGGAGAAACTAGCGAAATTACAATTGCAGATATAATGGGAAGAGTAGTTTGGACAAAAAACACTAATGCAAACTTGGTAACAGTTCCGACATCAGATTTCACGAAAGGTTTATACATTATTCGTATCAATCGTGGTAAATCCTCAAGTGCGTTTAAGATTGAAAAATTATAAATTCAATAGGTCTAAAATAAGTAGAAAAACGTTATTAGTTAATAGTATATCGGTTATTTGAAGGTGTTCATAACCAAAATATTACAGTCAAATTTTACCTCAGATATACTATTAATTTAAAATTTGTATTCTGGCAGTAGAGACGCAATGCTTGCGTCTCTATTACTGGTAATCTCAACTCACTCAATTAAGGGTCTCATGTTGATGCTATATTTCAAAATGACACCTTTTTAGACGCAATCATTGCGTCTCTACTTAAATTCTAAAAACTCCTCAATACACGCATATACATAATCCAAATCTTCTTGTTGTATACAATACGGCGTTAGTAGGTAAATAATATTGCCAAGAGGACGCATCAGAATACCTTTTTCTAAAAAGAAATTATACGCCATATCTCGAATATTACTAAAGTATGAGGTTCCTTCTTCAGTATGTATCTCAATGGCCAAAATCGTTCCTCGCACACGTACCGAATCTACCGCACTTGCCTTTTGTGCGCTAAGTCTTTGAGCAAATCTCTCATGACTTTGTTGTAAATGTTTTATCTGCGTTTGTGTTTCGGGTAAAAGCAATAAATCCAAACTGGCCAGTGCCGCCGTACATGCCAAGGGATTAGCCGTAAAACTGTGGCTATGAAACAACGTTTTGCGTCGGTCTTCCGACAAAAATGCATCAAATATTTCCTGAGTACAGGTAGTTACGCCCAAGGCCATAGCACCGCCTGTCAAGCCTTTGGACATACAGTAAATATCTGGTTTGGTATGGATATAGTCTGTGGCAAACATTTTACCTGTACGACCAAAACCTGTCATGATTTCATCAGCAATGGTAATCACACCTTTATTTTTGGCCAATGTAATCAGTTCCTCCAATACCTCTGGCTCATACATGACCATCCCACCTGCTCCTTGAATTAAAGGTTCAAAAATAAAGGCAGCGATTTCATCAGCATTTTCTAAATACTTTTTCATCTGAGCAATAGCCTCTTGCTCTTGTCCTGCTACGGGCACTGGCAAATAGCAAGTTTCATACAAAAAAGGCTCGAATGGCGCATTAAAAGCACTTTTTGCTCCTACGGCCATTGTGCCAAAGGTATCGCCATGATAACCATTACTCAAGGCAATAATCTTATTTCTTTTTTCAAAACCTCTATTATGAAAATATTGAATAGCCATTTTTAAGGCCACTTCGATAGAGGTTGAGCCGTTATCCGAATAAAATACTTTTGCTTGATGACTCGGCAATATGCCCAGTAACCTTTCGGCTAAACTTACG
Source organism: Flectobacillus sp. (assembly GCF_049240685.1). NCBI lineage: Bacteria > Pseudomonadati > Bacteroidota > Cytophagia > Cytophagales > Flectobacillaceae > Flectobacillus > Flectobacillus sp. Next base: position 11,652 of record NZ_JBMLSD010000346.1, on the reverse strand, counting down.
GCTGGTTCGTGTGTGAAACCTGCGAAAATGACCTGCTCAAGTTTCAAAAACTGTTCTGCAACTTTTTGGGCAATATAGGGATGAGAATGCCCGTGTAAATTGACCCACCAAGACGAAATAGCATCGATATATCTTTTGCCATTTTCATCAAATAAATACACCCCTTCTGCACGAACAATCGGAATAGAAAAGGGTGCAGTATGATGTTGTGTAAAAGGATGCCAAACAACTTTGGCATCTCTTTCGCTTAAATTAGTTATCACTGGTTTTTCCACATTTTCAACAGGAAATTCCAAGTGCTCATCAATTGAATAGTCTTTTTTCATAAAAGCTTCTGACTTTTTCTACTGCCAAATACTTAGTAATGAATCGGCTAGTTTACGAACAGCAGGCTTGTCGATTTCTGCCTGAGTTGGGATACGACCCAAGCATTTAAGTTTTGTGTAATTCAAAATAAAGCTCTCAGAGGAAGCATTTGAAATACCATTGAAAATTATCCCTTCAACTGGAATATTTCTACTTTTGAGGGCCTCCACAGAAAGAAGCGTATGATTGATACTTCCCAAATAATTTTTGGAAACTAATATAACAGGAAGATTCAAGCCTTGAACCATATCTATCACTAAGTCTGTATCATTGAGCGGAACCATTAAGCCTCCTGCTAGCTCTACAATCAAATTTCGTTCGGTAACTGGCAACTGTATTTTTGACAACTCAATAGTAATGCCATCCAAAGCTGCAGATGCATGCGGAGAAAGTGGTTCATTGAGGCGATAAGCTTCAGGGAAAAACGTATTATTCGTTACCGATACGAGGCTTTTTACCGTATCTGTATCCGAAAAATCAAGCCCTCCCGATTGTATCGGCTTCCAATAATCTGCTTGTAGTGCTTCTACTAAAACACTAGAAATAAACGTTTTGCCAATTTCGGTACCAATACCAGCGACAATAAATTGTTTTTTCATATTGAAATTAATATTAAAGGTGTGTGGACATTTGCTTCACTAAAGCATCAATCTGCTCATAGGTATTGTATTGATGAAGACAAATTCTTAACCGTTCTTTGCCTTTAGGAACTGTCGGCGAAAGAATGGCTCTTACGTCGAGTCCTGCCTCCTGTAATTGTTGAGCTATCAGGCGACATGCCTCATTGCCCGGAATTACAATACATTGAATAGCAGAGCGACTCTCGATAATGGGGTAACTACATGAAGAGGCCACTTGTTCGCGAAAATATCCGATTAATTGATGAAGGTATGCATTACTAAAACTTGTTGATTCTAAATAGTTGTATGCACTTTTTACTCCTGCATGACTGTGTAAAGGTGCCGCCGTAGTGTAGATAAATGAACGAGCAAAATTGATTAAAAAAGCTCTTAGACGCTCGCTTCCCAACACAATTGCGCCATGACAACCCAGGGCTTTCCCAAAGGTAATCACTCTGGCAAAAACTCGATTTTCGAGTCCATAATAAGACACTAACCCCTCTCCTTTTTCTCCAAAAACTCCTGTAGCATGTGCTTCGTCAACCATCAATCCTGCTCCATATTCTGCACAGAGGTCTGCTAGTGCTACTAGTGGGGCTTCGTCTCCATCCATAGAATAAACCGACTCGACGGCTACATAAATACGCCCAGTATTTTGGGTTTTAGCATGTTCGAGCTTTTTACGAAGGTCTGATAAATCGTTGTGGGAAAACTTTAGTCGGGTGGCATAGCTTAGGCGAGCGCCATCAATCATACTGGCATGAATATATTCATCTGTAATCAAAAAGTCTCCTTTTTGAGGAACACTCGCCAGCAAACCAACATTGGCATCGTAGCCAGAATTAAAAATGAGCCCAGCCTCCGCATCATGAAACCGAGCGATATGTTTCTCTAAATTTTCAGTGTAAGCGTAATTACCCGCCAACAACCGTGAGCCTGTTGCGCCAACCCATTGGGTTGCTGCCTGATCAAGCTGACGGAGTTCTTGCTTGATACCTTCAACCAATATTCCTGTTTTGGCAAAACCCAAATAATCATTTGAACAAAAATCCACCATATTTTGGGTGGTTTTTAGAACTCTATATAAAGCTAAATCTTTTCTTTTTTGAAGAGATTCTGCTAAAAAACTTTCAATTTGATGCACGTCTTTACAAGCCTAATAGCTCGTTTTGAGGTTTATTGGGCACAAAGATAATACCTAAGCCTCCTTTGCAGAGTTAGATTTAAGTTTTTTGTTTTACATTAGGCTGTAGGCTATAAGCATTAGGCAATAGGCTATAAGCATTAGGCATTAGGCGATAGGCGATAGGCAAAGAGTGTTAAATCGTTTTTTAAATAAAATGACTAATTACTGGACAAAAAGAGAAAAGGTATTTAGACTTTTTCAATGAATGTTTAAAAACAGTTTAAAACTGTTAAAAAAATGAGTCCAAGACTAAGTCTTGAACTAGTATCTTCAATTTTGTCCAGTAATCAGATAAAATGAGAATTGTTTTTGCTGAATGCCTAAGGCCTTTCTAATTTCATAAAAACGCCTTTTTTCTTTAGCTTACGGCTTTATGCCTAAAGCCTACTGCTTGAAAAATTAAATTTTATTTTGCCTGCTAACTTCATAGGCAGGCCACGCTCCTGTCTAGGCCTTGGGTGCAGGTAACCCATTCGATATCTCCGACTCCTTCCAAACAATCAATAGTATAGAGCTATTGTGAGCAAATTGTTCTTTTGTCATAGATTACCCGAAAGGCATTAAACGCCAAAGCAAGTCATCCGAAGGGCGATTTACTTGCTATAGTTATTTGCATGCTTCAGCAATTAGTAGAGTTTTTAAAATGTTTTTTGCATAAAAACTAAATAAAGTCCGCTCAACTCCCTAAAAAGAGCTTCAGATTAGTGTTTCAAAAACTAATGATTTATCGAGCTTAATTACATTATTCTACTTTAACATCAAAAAAATCTTTATTCGTAATAAAGTTTCAATTATTTTACACTTATGTATTGCGTATTAAACAAAAAGCTTATAACTTTGTACTCAATAGGTGTAGAACTATTTACTAGGCTTGCTCAGGTGGTTTCCGCCTGAGCAACTTTTTTTTATAGGTTTATACAAAAAAAGGTGGTCTTGCCCAGAAATTTGGCAAGACCACCTTTTTTGTTGACTATTGACAATCAGCTTTCAGAATTATTTTCCCTTTACCGAAAGCTGACTGCCGTAAGTCGATAGCTCATTACTATTTTTTTGCTCCTTGAACTGCGCCCGCTGCTTGTTTTTGTTGTTGCATTGGGTTTGGCATAGACTGACGTTGTCCTTTGAATACTTGGAAACGAGTTGGTTGTTCTGGCTCACGAGGGAAAGCATTATTGTTTGTATCAATATCAGCAATCTCGTAGAATGGGTCAAGAATCCATTTAGCTACTTTCTTATCTGTAGGAATAACCTTTTTCACTTCTTTGTCATTCAAACGCCATACTTCCGCAGGAATACGAACTACCTCATCGGTACCATCTTCGTACACCATTTTGATAATAATTGGCATTGGCAAACCTCCAACGTTTTTCACATTGATTACATAAAAGTTTTTATTACCATTTATCAGTTGCTTCTCTTCGTCAGAAAGACCTGCTGTTGCTTGCTCAAAACGTTTTTTATCTGCTTCTGACGTAGCGTATCGGTCATAACTGTTGTAGAAATCACGCATATCGGGGTTTGCCTCTACTACCGTTTGAGTAATATCTTTTTTGTTACGGATATTGCTCATCGTTTGGCGTTTTGCCTCAGCGTCAGCTTTTGCTTTAGCATTTTTCTGCTCAGGGGATTGGTTGTCGATACCAAACCATTCTACCGTTTCTAATGATTGGTCTGAAGGCTCAACACCATAGAACCACCCACGCCAGAACCAGTCCAAATCAACACCTGAAGCATCTTCCATCGTACGGAAGAAATCCTGTGGAGTTGGGTGTTTGAAGGCCCAACGACGAGAGTACTCTTTAAAGGCAGCATCGAACAATTCACGCCCCATGATTGTTTCACGCAAGATCGTCAAACCTGCAGCTGGCTTGGTATAGGCGTTTGGTCCAAATCCCATAATGTTATCCGAGCTACTCATGATAGGTACCTGTTGCGTTTTGTCGGTACGCATATAAGTAACAATACCTTGTGGCTCGCCACTTGAAGTATCAAAGTCTCTATCCCATTCTTTTTCAGCCAATTGCTCGCAGAAAGTATTCAAACCTTCGTCCATCCATGACCACTGACGCTCATCTGAGTTTACAATCATTGGGAAGAAGTTATGACCAACTTCGTGGATTACTACTCCAATTAAGAAGTTTTTAGTCCCTTCAGAATAGGTTCCATCTGCCTCAGGACGAGCACCATTGAAACAAATCATTGGGTATTCCATACCACCAACTGGCCCGTGAATAGACTGAGCCGTTGGATATGGATACGAAATAGTTCTTTTTGAATATGAACGTAAAGTATGCGCCACCAACATGGTAGAATATTGCCCCCAAAGTGGATTAGCCTCTTTTGGATAAGCAGACATAGCCCATACTTTTTTGCCTTCAATATCTACTTGCATAGCATCCCATACAAACTTACGAGAACCAGCAAATGCAAAATCACGCACATTATCAGCCTTGAAAACCCAAGTTTTCTTACCTGTTGGCTTAGCTTTTTCTGCTGCTTCAGCTTCTGCTTGTGTCACAATAAGCACAGGACGATTAGCTCCTTTAGCTTTTTCCAAGCGTTTTTGTTGCTCTGCTGTCAATACCTGCGCAGCATTTTGTAATTCACCAGTACCCATTACAACAAAGTCGTTGGGCATAGTCAATGCCACTTTGTAATCACCAAATGGAAGGGTAAACTCGCCTTGACCCAAGAACTGTTTGTGTTGCCAACCGTTTACGTCGTCATACACACACATACGAGGAAACCACTGAGCAATTTCGTAGATATAGTTACCATCCTTAGCAAAATATTCATAACCACTACGAGCACGAGTAGCCACAGCATCAGTAATATTAAAATCCCACTCTACTTGGAAACTGATTGTTTGGCCTGGCTTTAATGGCGTTGGCAAATCCACACGCATCATGGTTTCGTTGATAGTAAACTTCAACGGTGCGCCCTTAATGTCTTTTACTGCACTAATATTGTAACCATATTCTTTGTTGTTCAGCACCCCAGCACTTGCGCTCAAGCGTGCAAAACTAGTACCCTTATCGTTCAATGAAGAAGTTTGGGTAGTTTGTGCAATACCGCCTTTTTTGAAGTTGTTTTGATCTAGCTGTAACCACAAATAACGAAGGTCGTCTGGAGAAAAGTTTTTGTAGGTAATTACCTCGCTACCAGTAATACGTTGCTTTTGGTCATCCAATTCGGCTTTGATGTCGTAGTCGGCACGGTTTTGCCAGTAGTCTTTGCCCGGAGCACCCGAAGCGGTACGGTAGGTATTAGGAGTTGGCAAAGTATTGCCAAGCTGCTCAAAACGGGTGTTGCCGTTGTAAGGGTTCTGTGCAAAAAGTGCCGCACATTGCCCCATGAGAAGCGCAAAAAGGCTAAGCTTTTTCATAATAGGATTTGTTGGTGAAATAAAGTTTCTACGAAAATACAGAATTTTTAGTATATGCCACTTCTATCTTCAAATCCCTATGCATGAGCCTTTCATGCTTTGTGGATAAACGGTCATATAAGTATTTGAGTGGTTAGCAAACCGCTTTCAGCTTTCGACCTTGGGGAAAGTCCGATAGCTGAAAGCTCAAATCCAAAGGGTATGACGGCCTATCCCTTTATACTTTCCCCTACTTTTTTACCCCAAACAAAAACCTCATTAAACTAAATGGTCGTATTAAATAATGATACAAAAGCCAAGATATACCAAAGGTTCCACTGGCGATTAGGATATATTTTACCCAAAGATTGAGCGATACCTCAGCCAAATAAAAACCTAAAGCCACCGTAATAGTCTGGTGTAAAATATAAAAAGGATATACGGCTTGATTGCTGTATTGAAGCGCCTGATTGGTAAAATTGAGATAATGCTTGGCATAACCCCCTATGGCCAAAATCGTACTCCAAAGGCTCACCATTGTCAATAATCCATTTACAATGGTCATTAAAACCGTATCTTCGGGAATACTGCCCAACAGCGTATCATACAAAAATCGGGAGCTTACGATAAATAGGCCTATCACAGCATAACTTCTCCTGTGCTTTTCCATGGTATCCCATGCAATAGGAGTTTTGCCTACTAAATATCCCAAGACGAATAGCATAATCGATACCGTAAAATTATACCAATCTGATACTAAATTTTGGAAAACTGGCCAATCGGCATGCAAAAACCAATAGGCCGAAGCCAATACTACAGCCCAGAGTAATAGACCCAAAGGCTGACTTACTAGTTTCTGAAAAAACTGCCAAAAACCTTCACTATTTCTATTTTTCAGAAATACAAAGAGCGGCGTTGCCAATACCGAAAATACCCACAAATAGGCGATAAACCACAAATGATGCCATGAGGTATTGCCTTCGGGATAGCCTTGAAATTCAAAAATTGTAGGATAAAAATTCCAATAAGAGCCTTCAAATTGCTGGCGCTGTAAGCGTTCGAAATACACCTGTGGGGGCACTATTACCAAAACACCAAAGAGTAAAGGGATAAGTAATCGCTTGGAGCGCTCGCCAATAAAGGCGCCAGCCGATTTTGTGTTCATCGCAAAACTTACTCCAACACCCGATATAAAAAACAATAAGGGCAATCGCCAAAGGTGTAGCCATTCCATCGGGATTTCGAGGATTTCGGTCAGTTCATTGTTTTTTACATGCCAGCCCCAATGCACAAAAAACATTCCTGTGTGAAAGAAGATTAAAATACCAAAGGCCAAAACACGAATCCAGTCGATATAATACTGACGAGTCTTTTGAGAAGAAGTGCTAAGAGGTTGTTGTTTGTCAAGAGTTTTCATACAAAGCTTTTTTTGATTTGATGCTCAAAACTAGCTTTATCATAAGCTCAGCAGCGATTGTTTTGATAAGGAAGATGTTCGATTTTATAAAATCGAACATTAAAACAAAAGCTATTTTTCCTCTTTTCTGTACTGAGAAGGGGTTTGTCCTACGATTTTTTTGAAAGCCGTATTAAAAGCTGATTTGGAGTTATATCCAACCATTTCGGCAATTTCTTCTATTTTAATATGTTGACTTTCTGAAGAGATAAGCAACTTTTTGGCTTCAGCAATGCGCCACTGCGCTGCATAATCAAAAAAACTTTGACCCAAACTTTCATTTAAAATTTGAGAAAGATGATGCGGAGAAACACCCAATTTCTTGGCCAATGAGGGCAAAGAAAAATCTTCTTTCAAATACAGTTTTTCTTCTTGCATCAATACCTCCAATCGAGCCAAAGTTTGGTCTTGTATTTCGTCTGTTAGGGTCGACTTTTCATATTTCTTTACAGGCTTGGCCTCCTCTCCTAGCCTGAAAAAATCAGACTGCCGAATCACCGAAAAACTTATCGCATAGATAATAAAAGTGATATGTGCTGATAAAATATGATCTCCCAAATCGCTAGGAAAAGTTCTTTTGATGATTAAAAACAAAAGTACAATAGACGCAAAACTTAGCCATTGTGTACGACACCAGCTCAATGAGCTATTTTCTTTTGAAAAAATAGACAAGCCTACTTTTTGAAATTGTTTTTTTAGTTCAAAAAAACCTACAGCCACGTATAAAGCCATTTGCACAAACATTAAATCATTCACATAATCTCGAACTTTGCAAAACCACCCCCAATCTAATACCTCATTTTTAAGAAAAGGAAGTTCAGGATGATAAGCGTCTAAGTAGGAATTGTATTTGAAACTATCGGGCAAAGGATAAATATAAATACTCATACAAACCAGATAAAACACAAATGGAGCAAAATGAATCAATTGTTTCCATGAAAAACGTTCAGAAATGAAGGTTCTGAGGTACAAATACGTAAGAGGAGCTAGTACAAAATTGAGAGGTTCGGCAAAGTCTACCCAAGCCAATAGTTTGAACATGTAATTGGTATACGACAACAGTACCTCGACCGTACAAGTGGATAGTGCAAATAAAAATAAACCTAAATATCGGTGGGCAATTTTGTTTCCTTTGGGTGTAAATAGAAAAAATATGGCTAAAAAATAGCCCTGTACCACTCCCATGAGTATAATGATAGCAAATAGGTCGATATGAAGAGGATGATTGACTGGCATTGGTTTAGTTTTATCAAAAGTAAAATTACGCTTTTTTCAGTTACAAAAGGATGCTACACTTTTACTCAAAATAGACTTTTATATACTCAAAAAAGTATCTCATAAAACTATATCCTATTTTCCTCAAAAGCCACCATACATTTGTTCCTGTATATTGTATTACTAGTGCCTAATGTTTGTTAGGAACTATATTTCCGAACTTATCAAATTAACTTAAACTAACTATTTTGCACAAAAGCATCTTAGCGTTAGTTTATTTCGAAAAAAGGTTTCGTTCGAGACCTTTTTTTGTTTTTATCTTGGAAAAAGGTTTTGCTTATTTGTAGAAAACTCCAAGTCAGTAGAAGCTCCGACAGAACATATTTCAGTAATGCGACATTTTTTGACGTTTCTATATATTCTAATTTTTAGTTTTTTTAGTAACTGTTCGGTTGCTCAGAATGCCATTTACCGAGTTATCAACAACCTCAACGGTCTGCCTAGCAATACGGTTTACAGTATTCTTCAAGATAAAAACGGTTTTTTATGGATTGCTCACGACAAAGGGCTCAGTCGTTATGATGGAAAAAGCTTTGTACACTACCAAAGTATTGCCAAACAGGGCCGTTCGCTCTTCAATCTGATGGAGTACCAAGACCGTATTTATTGCCAAGATTTTGCAGGAAATTTTTATTATACCCAACAAGACAAACTCGTTAAAGAATCCACACTTTCGTGGAAAGGGGGCTTTGTACCTGCTACCATTTTAAACAACAAACTATTAATTAGTTGCTTTACAGATACGCTCAGGACACTGAACTTGGCAACAAAGAAAATCAGTAAAATTCCTATTCCGAGCACCTTTACCTGGGGAATTAACGTAAAGAGCCACAAGCTGTTAGCTTTGTGCAAGAATGGTATTTATCGTACCGATGGGTATCGTGGACAATTTCAAAAACTATCTACCTATCAGTCGTTCTTTCTGATTCCGACCGATAACGAGCTATTTGGCATTACCAAAACCCAATATCCTTATGTTCGGCGACTCCTTCATGGTGGCGCGCCCATTTCGGTACTCAAACCAAATTTATTCATACAAGATGTAATCAAGCTCAAAGACGAAATTTGGGTTTCTACTTCTAGTGGAGCCTATTGTTTTGACCTAAATTTTAACCCTAAATACAACGGATTCTGTTTTTTTGAAGGAACTAGCATTAGCAGGATACTCTTAGACCGCGAAGGTAATTACTGGTTTGCTACCTTATCAAAAGGCTTATTGTTTGTGCCCAATATTCATACTCGATTGTATCAATATCAAAATACTGGTATGACAGCACTAGCCCCTTTTCAGGAAGGGAGAGGCGTGTATATTGGTACCGAAAAACAAAACATTCTATCTTTTAGTCCCGACCAAGGTTTTAGTCCTTTTTTCATGAAAAAGTTATCTAATCATGAAGTCATTTCAATATATGAAGATACCGAAAACCATGATCTCTTTTTTTCGAGTAACAGGCTAGTACATCTCAATGCACAACACCAACTAGTACAAAGCCTCGAATTCGCCTCTAAAAGTATCGTAAAAATCAAATCCAATCTTTATGCGATGGCATATTCGGGAGGGGTAGCTTTACTGACCAAGTCCCGAAAGCCAATTTCAATTCCATCCTGGCTTTTACCTACAAACTCTTCTACCAAATATTTACATATTGATACCGTTTTTCATTTGACCCATCCTTCTATAAAATCCAGAACGCGATGGATTGAATTTGGACGAAAAGATAGTACTTTATATATTTCGACAGTAGGCGGTTTGGTGTATATCTCTCCCAAGTCGACAGGAAATATTACCTATCAAGGCAACCCCATATATGGTTCACAAATTATTAACCAAGGAGACTATACGTATGTTTCAACGTTTAGCGAAGGGGTGTATATCATTAAAAACCAACAAGTTATACAACATATTAGTACCAAAGACGGTTTGGCTAGTAATACGATCTATCGTTTTCAGATAGACCAGCAAAAGTTGTGGCTTGCCGAAGAAGGGATGCTTCAATCTTTTGATTTGAAAACGAAAGAAATTACGAGCTATAGTAGTACCGATGGACTTCCCAAAGCCGAAATCAAAGACCTTGTAGTTGGTGCTCAAAATATATTTTTAGCTACCCCCGAGGGGCTTGTAGTATTTGATAAAAAAAGGAATGTTATTAACAAAACCTCGCCATTAATGGTACTAACGGGCTTCACGGTAAACGCTCAAAAGCGAGATTATTATTCTGGAATAAAACTTGAATCTGACCAAAATAGCATAGAAATCTTTTTTTCAATACTAAGTTTCAAAAGCGAGGATGAACTACGCATTAGTTATAAAATCAATAATGGAACTTGGCTAAATTTACCCTCACAATCGAGAGTTTTGAGTTTCCCATCTTTATCACCTGGAGCCTATCAGCTCAAGCTTAAGGTAATCAATGAAGATGGTATTGAGGTACAAAAGCCACTCGATATTGACTTCGAAATCAATGCTCCTTTTTATCTACAATGGTGGTTTGTGGGATTGATTTTAGCCATAATCACGCTAGGAATTTATTGGTATTTCCGTTGGAGAATCAATGATATTAATCAGAAAAACCAACTTATTGCTGATAAGCTCAAGCTCGAACAAGAGGTAAAACAAAGTATGCTAGCCAGTATCAAAAGCCAAATGAATCCGCATTTCTTGTTCAATGCACTCAATACCATTCAGGCCTATATTTATACCAACGACAAAGAAAACGCTTCTGTTTATCTAGGCAAATTTAGCGAGCTAACACGTCGAATTTTGGATATGAGTAATAAAGATTGTGTGCCCTTGAGCGAAGAAATAAAGGCACTAAACCTTTATTTAGAACTCGAAAAAATTCGGTTTGAAGATTTGCTACACTATACCTTCGAGGTAGACCCTGCCCTTCAACCCGATTTTGTACATATTCCATCTATGTTGATTCAACCGTACGTAGAAAATGCTATAAAACATGGATTATTACACAAAAAAGAAGACCGGCAACTTTGGATTAAATTCATTAAAGAGCGAGATTGCCTTATGGTCATTATTGAGGATAACGGTATAGGACGAAAACGTTCGGCACAGTTGAAAAGACTGAAAGAAAAAAATACGCATAATAGCTTTGCGATTTCAGCCAATCAAAAGCGACTAGATATTTTAAATCAGGGAGCCCAATACAGAATCATGATGGAAATTATTGACAAACACAACGCACAAGGCGAACCTTCGGGTACATTGGTAAACATTAGAATACCATTTCAAAAATCACCTTCCTCAAATTTGGTCAATTAAAAATCTGATTTCCTAAAACCTAGTTACATAGCGGAAATAATATTTCTATTTTTACAATAGGCAATAGGCAATAGGCAATAGGCAATAGGCAATAGGCAATAGGCAATA
>NZ_JBMLSD010000345.1:0-7025 GCF_049240685.1 Flectobacillus sp. | reverse complement strand
AGACCACGGAAATGCAGTAAGTTTCAGAAATGTTTGGATTAGAGAATTGTAAGATATAAATAATAAAAACAAAAAAGCGAGTGTTTTTGGAAACGCTCGCTTTTTTGTTTACTTACTCAAATTATACCCCAACGACAGACCTACTTTAGTAATCGTAGATTTTACTATACTTACCCATGAATGAGTTCCTGAATTATTTTGTGAAAAATTGACACTTGTAAATAATCGACCAAATCTCGTTCCAACGCCTACTTTATAGCCAAAAATATCATCATAGGTACCAAATGTATTTACTGGAGTACTTTCTTTTATCACTTTTTCAAAAGTTGGTCCAGCTTGTACAAATAACGATAAGGTTTCTGCTTTGTTCTGATAAAAAACAAATTGGGGTAATAAGGCAAAACTCAAAGTGGTTACATTTTTGAATGGTAGAATACCCGCGTTGACTCGCGCAAGCTCTTGATAGCTTGCAAAAGCCATATCTAGCTCTACTCCCAACTTTCGGTTAAAGCCTTTGGGTTCCCACAACACACCTGCGCCTAAGGACATATTAGATAATCCTGATTTTTGAAACAATCTCTCATTATCTGCAATTCTGGATGTATTATACCCGTAGGTGTTATAGTCTGCATTTACAACAATTTGAATACGCTTTCTTTCATAAAAACCATTGAGGCCAGAAGGAATTGCTTTTGTCGTTTTTACCATTGCAAAATCAACAGGAACATCGAGCACTTCTTCAGTCGAGTTTTGTGCATCAAATGAAGAAAACTGAATTGTTGAAGATTGACTTCCAAGGGTATCTTGGGCACTAATGGAGGAAATACTGAGAAAGAAAAAACAGGAAGCGAACATAAAAATTTTTTTCACGAGCTATTAATATTTAGGTTGAAACTAAAAAAACAATAGCTAGATTCTGACAAAAAACCTAGCTATTCTATGCAACGATAGGATGAATGCTTTATTTTGATGTTTATCTGTTAAAAAATGTTATTTTGTTTATTAAATCGTTATTTTTAAAACTATTTTTTTTCTACAACACCTCCATTCTTTTTACATTTCCATCGATTAGCGTGATGATAAGCTTTTTACTATTTTCGGGTACATAAAACAGATAGGTAGAGTTTTGTCCTATCACTTTCACCTTTTGGGCTTGTCCGTTATCGAATGTAATAAGATAGTTTGGTTGGGTTTTTCCTTCATCGATTAAACTTTTTTGTTTAGAACCTCTTCCAAGTTCTATCCCGACGAAGAAGCCAAAGAAGATAAAGGCTGAACAAAGCACTAGGAGATTGACTGACTGCTCTTTATCATGCTTTGCATTGAATTTTTCGCTCAATTTGGTTAAAATGAATAGCACAACAATCATTCCGAAAAGGCTCAAAGGAATTAACCAATGACTTACCAGCAAAGTTAATGGCGCAATGAGAATATCGGACAAGGACGCAAATTGAAGAATATTAAGTCCCAACATTCTATAAAAAATTGACTCGCTGACTACGCCCAGAATCAATAAATAAAGATATCCAATCGATAGATATTCTTGAAATCCTAAGTTTTTGAACATTATTGAACACGTTTGGTTATTTCTTCCCGAACTTTTTTCAGGTTTTGATACATAAAAATCAAGGATGGCAAAACGCCAGAAGAGATGGCAATAAATGCAAATTGCTTTTTTACAATGGCTAAATAAATGGTTAATATTCCTAAAAGAATCTGTAGAATAAGGGAAGTCAAAAATGCGGTCTTATACGTCTTTTCTTTGGATTGTAGCTCTTCAAGTGACAAGTCTGTAAAGCTTTCTTTTTTCATGTTGATATGTGATTTAATTAGGTCATGATTTTAGGAGCTTCAAGTTATAAAAAATATGATTGCATGTAAATTGAAAAAATGATTATTAGCAAAACTATCTCTAAAACTCGCTTCTTTCCAAACTTTGGGGTAGTTCATTCTTTTGACAATCAATAAACTCCTTATCTTTACTAATACCGAATCTGACGGATTATTCGTCGACTATGTTCCATTTCTTCATCATAACTTATTATGAAAAAACTGATTACACTCTTGGGCTTTTTTTGCCTTGGACAACTTACCTCTTCGGCTCAAAACTTTTTAGGGTTTTCTGAAAAAGGAACTTCTACTGAAAGAGCATTAGAAGCCCAATTTGACGCTCAACTCAATGCCCAAAATCTCCGTACTTGGATGAAGTATATGAGTTCAAAACCTCATTACGTAGGCTCGCCACACAACCGCGCCAATGCTGTGTATATGCGTGATTTGTTTAAATCATGGGGATTTGAGGCTCGTATCGATACCTTGTACACGCTTTTTCCAACTCCCAAAGTTCGTGAGGTGAGTTTGGTAAGTCCTACGCTTTTCAAAGCCAGTTTGGTCGAGCCTACGCTCAAAGAAGATGGTACTTCCAACCAGCTCAAAGATCATTTGCCAACCTACAATTGCTTTTCGGCAGACGGGGACGTTACGGCGGAGTTAGTTTATGTCAATTTTGGTCGTCCTGATGATTATGAAGTACTTGAAAAAATGGGGGAGAATGTCAAAGGAAAAATTGTAATTGTACGCTATGGCGGTTCTTGGCGTGGCTTAAAACCCAAATTAGCTGCCGAAAAAGGCGCAGTAGGTTGTATTATTTACTCCGACCCTAAAGATGATGGCTATGGTCAAGGCGATGTATATCCAAAAGGTCCTTTCAGACCAGAAGCTGGGGCACAACGAGGTTCGGTATTAGACTTGCCTGTTGCGCCTGGCGACCCACTAACCCCAAGTTATGGTAATACCAAGGATGCCAAACGATTAGACTTGAAAGACGCCACAACCATCATGACGATTCCTGTATTGCCTATTTCTTATGGCGATGCCTTGCCCCTACTCAAAGCATTAGATGGAAGAATAGCGCCAGAGTCATGGAGAGGAGGCTTACCTATTGCCTATCATGTGGGGCCGGGTGCAGCCAAGGTACATTTGAAATTACAATTTGACTTTAAAGTAGAGCCATTGTTCAATGTAATTGCCGTTATGAAAGGTTCGGAATTTCCTGACCAGTGGATTCTCAGAGGCAATCACCATGATGCTTGGGTATTTGGTGCAGCCGACCCGTTGAGTGGTATGGTTGCCGTTATGGAAGAAGCTCGTGCTATTGGAGAATTGGCAAAAACAGGCTGGAAACCCAAAAGAACCTTAGTATTTTGTGCTTGGGATGGCGAAGAACCAGGCTTATTAGGCTCAACCGAATGGGCTGAAGCCAACCGTCAGGAATTACAGAAAAAAGCGGTGGCTTACCTAAACTCAGATGGCAACGGAAGAGGTTTTCTTTCGGCAGGAGGCTCACACACTTTAGAAAAATTCTTTAACCAAGTAAGCAGAGATGTCATCGACCCACAAAAAAATATCAGCGTGTACGACCGTTTACGTTCGTATATTTTGGTAAATGGGTCGGGCGAAAGCAAAAAAGAAGCCTTAAGTCGTGGTGATATTCGTATTGGAGCCTTGGGTTCGGGTTCGGATTTTACGCCATTTCTACAGCATTTGGGCGTTTCTGCTATGAATGTGGGTTATGGTGGCGAAGATGAAGGAGGCGAATACCACTCAATTTATGATTCTTTTGACCATTACACTCGCTTCAAAGACCCTGATTTTGCTTATGGGGTTACGTTGGCAAAAACCATGGGAAGAACCGTATTGCGTTTGGCAAATGCCGATGTACTGCCTTTTGAGTTCCAAAACTTTTCGAATACCCTTCAAAACTACGGCACTGAGGTAAAGGCTTTATTAGAAAATATTCGTAGTAAAACCGAAGAGAATAATCGTTTGGTAAAAGAAGGTCATTTTGCAGCAGCAGCCGACCCGAACGAACCAATCGTTGTGAAAACGTACGATGAGGTTCCTTATATCAATTTTGCACCGCTAGAAAACAGTTTGAATCGTTTGAACAAAAGCGCCAATGCTTATGCTTTAGCGGTAAAAAATAGCGCTAAATTGGCGCCAGCTAAACTAGAAGAACTGAACCAACTACTCTATACGATAGAAAGAACCTTGACTTTGCCTGAAGGTTTACCAAATCGTCCGTGGTATAAACACCAAATTTACGCGCCAGGATTTTTTACGGGATATGGTGTAAAAACAATTCCTTCGGTACGTGAGTCTATTGAACAACGAAAATGGAAAGAGGCGGAAAAAGGCATTGAGATTGTGTCATCTGTACTCAACAAATACTGCGACCAAATCGATAAAGCGGTGGCCTTGCTTGGAGAATAAATAAGAAGTTTCGTCATCACGAAGGCATCATTTTTCCAAAATATATGAGTCAGCCCTAATTTAGCGAATGAGTGATTATGTTAAAATTTAGATTCTCCCAGTAGAGACGCAATGCTTGCGTCTCGATGCTTGCGTCTCAAACCAAGTAAATCTAGCATGATAGCCTAAAAAAAGGGGTCGGAAAAAATTTCCCGACCCCTTTTTTATGAAAATTTGGAGGATAATCCCAATCCCAAAATTTGGGATGACTCATGTTTGATGCATTAGAAATATTTTGCCGAGTGCCCCTTGCCAATTGCCCAATCAGGCAATCATTACTTTCTTCTGGAATAAATCTCCTCCTCTATCATTTTTAATTGCAACCTGTATTTGTTGCGATAAAGCTGCACCCCAACATTCAATAAAACCAAAGGAGCAATCCATCCGGGTTTGTTGATAGTAGCAATAAGATACACCGAAACAAGTACCAATGTAATTTGGAATACTAAGAATGAATTTACATAAAACTTTAGAGATTGTTTTTTGCTCAAAAGTTTAGATAAGGTCCAATTAACAAAGACTGAGTCTTTCATAAAATATATTTATAAGTTGTTGAGGATTAAGTTTTATTACTTTCTTACAACAACGAAAGAGATACTTTTATTGCAAAAAAATGTGATTTGTAGACTTATTTTTTTAAAGAAAATACGCCTTGCTTCTTATTGTAGATAAAATTCTGAAAGAAGCATTTTTTAACAAATTTTACCCTAATATTTTAGGTCAGAACAAGTTAATTTTCTTGAATCCGAAAAAATAATTCACATACCAATCGGTATGTGAATTATTTTTTTTCCTATATTTACAATCCATGGAAACGACGCAAGAATACATACTCGAAAAAGTAGCTCCTCTTTTTAACAAAAAAGGCTACAACGGCACGTCGCTTTCTGAGATTACTAAGGCTACCAATCTGACTAAAGGAGCTGTCTATTTTTACTTCAGAAACAAAGAAGATTTAGCATTTCAAGCTTTTCATTTGAATGTAAAAAAATTGGTAAAACCCCTTAATAATGTTGTCATTGAACGTAAAGGTGCTATCAACAAGCTTTATGGCATGACCTTTTATTTTAAAGAATACTATTACGAATTAGCTTCCGAAAGAGGTGGTTGTCCGCTACTCAATTTGGGAGTTGATGCCCGTTTCAACAACCCAATTTTGTTTGAGGAGGCTCGTAAAATTTGTGATAGACTTATTCAAAATACTGCCACGATAATCACTCATGGCATCAAGCACAAAGAAATCAAAGAAGCCACCGATGCGCATGCCTTGGCTACCAATATTTATTCCATGATTGAAGGAGGAATATTCATGTCTTTGCTTAACCAAAACAAAAATTATATAGTAAATATCGCGAATCATATCGAGACGGCCATTATCGAACAAATCCGCCTCTAAAAAAATTTGTAGTACCACATACCGTTCGGTATGCGTATTCAAACAATTCAAAAACAAGTTAATATGAATGCAATTATTGATTCTATCGGGGTGTATCTTCCTGAAAAGAAAATCGACAACCATTATTTCGAGCAATTTTTGGAAACTACCGACGAATGGATCGTTAGCAGAACAGGGATTAATACCCGCTATTACAGTTCAGAAACCGAATATACCAGTGATTTGTGCGTAAAAGCGGCTCAAAACCTTGCTGACAACTATCAAAAGAATCTTGCAGACGTTGACTTTGTGATTGTAGCCACTAGTACTCCTGACCAAGCATTTCCTAGTATCGCCAGCCAAGTACAAAGCCGTTTGGGTATTCCCAATGCAGGTTGTTTGGATGTTTCAGCAGGTTGTGCAGGTTTTGCTTACGGTTTAGTTTTGGCAAAAGGTCTTATCGCAACAGGTGACTACCAAAAGGTATTGGTTATCGGTGGCGAAACGCTTTCGAAAATTTCAGATTTTACTGACCGTACCAGTTGTGTGTTATTTGGTGATGGCGCTGGAGCAGTATTAGTAGAAAGTTCAGAAACGCAATATCTTCATAAATCTATTTCGACAACCAACGGCGACTTAGGAAAAGATTTGTATTTATCGAATCAACCCGCTCCTATCAATTTTGAGCAGATAGACTATAACGGAAAAATCCACCAAAATGGACGTACCGTATTCAAATGGGCTGTATCGAACCTCCCTGCTAATATTATCAAATTGGCAGAAAAAAATGGTATCACCACAGAGCAAATCGACTGGATGATTCCTCACAGTGCGAATATTCGTATTTTGGAAGCAGCTTGCTCACAAATGAATTTCCCTATTGAAAAATGCTTGGAGAGCGTTGTCAACTACGGAAATACCTCAGCAGCCTCTATTCCAATTGCTTGGTACAACGGTATCCAAAACGGCAAAGTACAATTGGATGACAAATTAATGTTAGCAGGTTTTGGCAGTGGACTTACATTAGCAGGTATTTATTTGACAAATCGTATTCAGAAAGCTTAATATATTCTTGATTTTCAAGTTAAAACAAAAGCGGTCGAAAAACTCATTTCGACCGCTTTTGTGATTTTAAGCTCTTGTTGAAATTCTCTCCAACAAACTGTCGTAAGCAACAAATTAGTATCAATAACAGACTTTTTACTGTCGCTGGCTCTTTGGAGAAAATTCTAACGAGGACTTCAGGCGTCAATAGAGCTTAGTTATTGTATCATTTTTACCTAGAAGTTGTGACACTTCCTTTTCTACAATTGAAACAACTTCCGTTATCTCAATCGTC
>NZ_JBMLSD010000344.1:0-2427 GCF_049240685.1 Flectobacillus sp. | reverse complement strand
CGGTGGCTGAGGCACTCGAAGCCACAGTTAATAGTATTATTCATATTCTCGAAATGCTCTCGAAGCCTCCGTCGAACTGACCACTACTTACTGACCACTGATCACTAAAAAAAAGCCCGTACCTCTCGATACGGACTTCATCAATTACAACCCCCTCTCCTTTGGAGAAGGGGGTAAGGGGAGAGGCTAGACTACCTCCATCAAATACAACACATTATGCGAGTTATTTTTCAACGGATACTGCACCCCATTCAATTCCTGAAAAAATTCAATCAAGAAATAAAAAAAGGTACTTCCCGTTCCCCCTGGCATACCACTTGGAGTAAGCGTTAAATCCAACGAGCCATCTACCAAAGCAAAATTCTCTTTCGGACTATAAGTAGTGCCATAATTCTCCAACTCAAAATCCACAGAAGCTACCGAAACACTAAAACTAGCATGCGTAGCACCTTGAGGTAAACTCAAATTGGTCGCAGGATTAAAATTAGCAATAGTTACAGCTCCTGTAACAGTATCTAACACATACTGAGATCTGAAAACCGAATTAAAAGGTGAATTCAGATTAAAATCAAACCCGCGAAGTGCTTGTTTACCTTCGGCACTCTCCATTCCAATCCATACCTTACGTTCCCCTCTTGCGGAATCGAAATCCAAATTCTTAACTTGACTCATCGCTTGTGACATGCGACTACTAACGCGATAATCTTTTGCTAATGACAATAAATTAGCCACCGATTTACGCATCAATTGCCCCATTTTAGCATTATGCCCAAACTCAGAACCATTCTCTCGGGTACGTTGAAAAGCAGGGTCGTTTTTAATCCGACTTTTATCAACACCTCCCTTTTTTCGAATCAACATCCCATCTTTCGATTTGTAAAAAGACATACCTTGTAAAGTCCCTTTTATTTCAAAAATCCCATCAAACTTTGCCATGATTACTTGTTTTTAGTTAAAATTAATATTGAGAAGTCGTTACTTCTTTTAGATCCTCTTGCTGCGGAACGCGATTTCTGAAACCCCATTTCCTGTGTGTAAAATGCATTTTTCATAGTATGAAATTTTAGATGAAAACCAAAACCGTTGCGCACCCAATTTTGCCTTTCAACACACCAAAACTACAACACAAAACAACACCTCAAAAAAACAGGTGTGAATGTTGTAAGATATTGGATAGTAGTGTTTTAAAATCGAAATAGTCCAGTAAAATCAAGAAAATTACAGTAGAGTGTAAAAATTACAGTAGGATGGAGAAAACGTCTACTGACATTCTAACAAACTAGAAGTCTATAACAGTATTGTCCCCTCGAGAGTTCCGACCCTCCAGAATTTAGGGGTGTAAAAATCTTCAACTGAAATCCATAAAAACAAATTACTTTAGGTGGATTGTCCCCTCGTGGGGACTTTAGGGGTGTAGCATAATTCAACTGAAATACATAAAAAAAATATTTCTCAGTACAATTATCCCTCGAGGCCTGTTCCACTACGACGAAGGACTTCAGAGGTGTAAAAATCTTCAATTGAAACCCATACAAATCATATCACCTTAGGTAGATTTTCCCTTTGAGCACCTATTCCAACCCTTCGGAAGGATTACAAGGGTGTAAGCTCAATTGAAAACAGTTAAAAAAAAACGCCCCACACAGTTTGTCATGCTGCTAAGCATCTCTCGTACAAACGATATTTACATAATAAAAGGCATTGACAAGTGAATAGAAACCCATCCACAACAGCTTTCAAGATACTTACGGGATACATACGAGTTACTTATGGGATAAGTGCGGGTTATTATAAATAAACTAGATTGCGAAAAGTAAAAAACATTATTAACAATTTTGTTGAAAACTTAGTTTGATTTTAAACCAGTTATCTTTGTTTAGATAGCATTTTCAGATAATTTTGCGTCAAATAATGATATGTAAAACGATGATTACCAGTAAAAAAGAAAAAAGCTCCAATCCAAAAGATGAAATTTCATTTGACCTAATATCAAATAGAATCGATTATTTGGTTAGTAACTTAACGAAGAGTGTTGAACAATTAATCTTCGAAGAAAAGAAAAAAGTAAAAATAAAAGCAGGCACTATTTATGCAGGTCAGTTCACAGCTGAAATTAATGAAATTCAAAATACCTACAAAAACCATCTAAAAAAAGCACCATTAAATTTAGAATCATACCTAAGTTCTTTAAATACAAGAGCACAAGATTTGAATGACATGCTCTTTAAAATAAAGACCTATCCAATCAAAAGTATTACCAATCAACTAAAAAAAGAAGCAGAAGCACAAGGAATAGAAAACACTAAAATCAAAACATTTATAAAGGAGTTGAGTAATTCTATTGTCAATCTCGTTTTAGAGTATACAATTGAATTTGAAGAATATGTAATAGATCAACTTTGTGAAAAAGAAATGAACAGAATAAGA
>NZ_JBMLSD010000343.1:0-14870 GCF_049240685.1 Flectobacillus sp. | reverse complement strand
TTACGAGACACAGGTGATTCGAGTGGGGTATAATTATAAGTTTTAAACCATAAGCTCCCTGCTGTTTCAAGTTCAACAACTTGGAACAATAAATCCATTGCAGTCTCCGACTGCACCACAAGCACAGCCAATAGCAAAGAATGAATATTTTAGTATATTTTGTTTGAGTAAGGTCGCAGTCAGAGACTGCTTTTTATTCGGCGTTCCAAGTTCTTAAACTTGAAACAGCGAGGGTTACTAAAAAAATTACCACTCTTTGCCTTGTGCCTAAACCCTTCGCTTTTCCAAGTTCTTAAACTTGAAGCAGCGAAGGGCTTTTATTTTTTTAGCAGCCGATTGTGGCAAACATATTGACTAAAAAGAGCGGATAGAATTAGAAATCTGTGTAAATTTGTTTACTAACAATTATCACCATTATAAAACCACTGCTATCGCAAAATTATACCTATCTGATGCTAAACTCATCTGAAATTCCATTAATTGATACCCTAAAGGCGATACTAGATAGTTCGCCTGAAAGTTTTGTGTTGCTTTCTGCTAATCATTCTATTTTGTTATTTAACCGTACACTTCAAGAAACTATAGCGAAACATTATAATGTGGAGATTCAGATAGGTGATGATTATCGAACCTATGTGCTCGAATCTACAAAAAAACTCTATGATGAAAGTTTCCAAAAAGCCATACAAGGAGAAATTATTATTCTTCAGGACGAGGCTATCGTTGGTAAAACTACGGTATGGTTTGAATACAAAATGAACCCAGTCTATGATATCAAAAATCAGTTGATAGGTATAGCGCTTTACATCAAAAATATTAATGCACAAAAAAAGGCAGAAATTTCGAGACACGAGAGCGAGATGAAGTTTCGTCGTATTATCGAAACCGCACCTATTGCCATTTTGATAGTCGACAGTAACATGCATATTACCTTGAGTAATCCTGAGACGGAGAAAATTTTTGGATATACCCATCAAGAAATTCTTAATCAACACATCGATGTATTGATTCCCTCTCGTTTCAAAGAACAACATCATCATCATACCACCGAATATCTGCAATCTCCACGCATGTACCAGATGGGAGCAGGGCGCTTTATTCCTGCAATTACCAAAGATGGCAAAGAGTTAATAGTGGAGGTGAGTCTCAATTCTTTTGTTGTTAGTGGAAAAAAGTTGGTTTTAGCCATGATTCAGGATGTAACCGCTCGTATTCAAAACGAAATTCAGTTAAAAGAACAAGTCCAGATTTTGGAAAAAATCGCTTGGCAGCATTCGCATGAAATACGCCGACCAGTTGCTAATATCAAAGGTTTGATAGACCTCATCAATATGGATTATGACGAAGTACAATCTATTCCCAACTGGCAGTATCTTGAAGAAGAGGTGGAGTCGCTAGATAAAGTAATTCATAAAATAGTGGCCGATACCTATCGTGATCTTAAACAGAAAAAATCGTAGCCTTAGTACGCTTTTACTGGTTCATGACTTAGTCCTGAACTTATTTTTTTACATGATTTATCACCTAAAACAAACACCAATCCGAAACTAATTCAAGAACTTTGCAATAGTATTCTTAAAAAAATCCTTTATTTTTTTATAAAAAAACAAATTAGATATTGTTTATTTGATTTATTATTCTACATTTGTAGAGTAAATTCTAAATATGTAGAAAATGAAGCTTTCTGAAACAGAAGAAAAACTGATGGAATACCTTTGGCAGAAGGAAAAAGCGTTTATGAAAGATTTGTTAGAGGCATATCCCGACCCCAAACCAGCTACGACAACGGTGGCAACTTTACTGAAAAGAATGATTGATAAAGGTTTTGTGGCGTATCGAGAATATGGCAATTCGAGGGAGTATTATCCACTTGTATCCAAAGACGACTATTTTACGAAGCATGTTAAGGGACTGATTAAGAATTTCTTTAACAACTCGGTGGGCCAGTTTGCGTCCTTTTTTACGCAGCAAAGCGAAATGAGTAAAGAAGAACTAGAAGAATTGAAAAAAATCATTGATGCTCAACTTCAACAAAAACAGCAATGACACTCTACCTACTCAAATTTTCAGCCTGTTTAGGGTTGATATACCTATTTTATAAGCTATGTCTCGAAAATGAAAGCTTTCATTTGTTCAAGCGTTTCTTCCTATTGCTTGGACTTGTGTTGAGTACAACAATTCCATTGGTTTCTTTCGAGATTCCATGGTATCAAGAACATGTTATGGAAATAGTTCTACCTTTAAAAAATGCAAATGTCATTGCAGAGAAAATTCCCGCAATTGAGAATGTTCAATCGGAGGTTCGGCCTACAATAGACATACCCATTTGGTTCTACATCTATGGTCTAATACTAGTACTGTTGTTAATCAGATTTTTGCGAGGACTTTATCTGATTACTCGCAAGGCCATGAGTAATCAGAAGCTTGTATATCAGAATGCCCATTTGGTATTAATTGAAGAGAAAATCGCTCCATTTAGTTTTGGGAACTATATCTTTTTAGATAAGTCCATCTATCAATCCAATGGGATTGAAACAGATATTTTGTTACATGAATTAGCCCACGTAAAACAAAAACATACTTGGGATATTCTTTTTGTAGAGTTGTTTTTGATAGTTTTTTGGTGGAATCCATTCTTGTATTTGTACAAAAAAGCCATACAACTAAATCATGAGTTTTTGGCAGATAAAGAAGTGCTCGCTCATACACAAGTGCCAACCTATCAACAACTTTTACTTCAAAATGCCACAGGCAATGCGCTTTATTTAACAAGCAGTTCAACCTTTTCTATTACTAAAAAACGATTTCTTATGATGACCCATCACACCTCCGTAACCGCCCGTATCTTGCGTGGCGTGGCTTGTTTGCCTTTAATTTTGGTACTAATAGCTGGATTTTCAGACTGGTCTTTAGGACAAAAAACTGAGAAAAAAATGCAAAAGTCAGCAACAATTGATGCGAAAAATCAAAAAGTAAAATACAAGGTTAGTAAAATGTTTCCTTCAAAAGGAGAGAAAAACGCTGTTGTGATTAAAGAGTATTCGGAATTGACTAATGTAGAGCTAGAGGCATTAAAACATCCTCTTATGTTTACTTTTGAACGACCCACTGACGAAATGCTGAAAATATGGACGCATCCCCGTTGTGGTATTTGGATTGATGAAAAACATGTACCTTATCAAACTTTAAAAAAATATACATCCAAAGATTTTTCTCATTATTTTGTTAGTCGACTTTTTAAAAATGCGCAAGTAGGTCAACGGAAATACCAAATTGATTTAATGACTAATGATTATTTCGAGAATGTGTATAAAAAAGAAGTGCTAGAAAATCCATTGATTATATACTCCATGGGAGAGGGTGCTAATCAAGAGCAATATAGAATAGAATTGATTAAGGAGTAAAAAACTTGGAACAAGAGTCATCCCGAATTTTTCGGGATAACTTTTAAAAAAGAAACCTCCTTGTTTTCTGAGTGAATCACCACAAACACAAAAAAACAGGAGGTTTCTATGCATTAAGCATTTAATGACATAAAATCGAGTAAATTAAGCCTCATTTTGAAGATATTAACTTGTTTTATTGATAGTGAGAGATACCAAAAACCATCAATCACCTCTCTATTTATTAACCTCATTGCCTGTAGAATCAACCAAGCAGGCATGAGAAATATGTCATAGCTACATGCATGGAATATCGAACGGGCGTTTAGATTCGCTAAAACTGAACTAGTCATTGTCACGCTCATTTACGACTTCTTGATGAAACCCATTTGGTATTGGCCATCTATGATTACGATAATCATCAAGCAATATCCCCATTTATCGATTGAGAACTGCCATCCCAAATATGCTCTGGTGCTACTTCGCACGGCAAAATTCGGGATAACTCACGTTTTTTATAC
Source organism: Flectobacillus sp. (assembly GCF_049240685.1). NCBI lineage: Bacteria > Pseudomonadati > Bacteroidota > Cytophagia > Cytophagales > Flectobacillaceae > Flectobacillus > Flectobacillus sp. Next base: position 10,966 of record NZ_JBMLSD010000343.1, on the reverse strand, counting down.
CCGTTCATCAAATTCTTGTTGAAACTTAGGACTTTCTGTTTTGCCAAGTTTATCCCAAAAAGTAAAGTACAAACCAAAATTGTAACGATAATACTTGTGGTGATGACTATGATGGGTGGCTCCAATCATTACCTTGCCTAACCAATTCCCCCATTTGGTTTTAGGATAAATCTCTATGTCTAAATGATTTATGGCTGCCGTAATTGTCATAATAGTTAAATGCACCGTAGCGGCATATATATGCATAGGAATGATACAAATAATCGCTGGCATAATAAGCGCTTCAAGTAAACCCTCAATCGGATGAAATGAGAAGGCTGTCCATGCGGAGGTAATTTTACTATCGTGATGGACTTTATGTACAAGATGGTAGATTTTCGGATGATGCATCCATCGGTGAACCCAATAATAATAGGTTTCATGAATGAGCATTGAGATGACTATGCTGCATGGAAACCAAACTATATCATACCAGTGCAATTCTGTATATAATTGGGTATATCCTTTTTGCCAGAGTACCGCTGTAAGCGCCCCAATAACAGCAAACAGTATCGCAGTGAGCGTAGACCAAGTTATTTCTTTTTTAAATTGTTCGGGTGGGTAAGCTTTTGCATTGAGCTTTCGGAGTTTCCATTCTTCTTTTTTCCATAAATAGAAATACCCATGAAAGAAACCTGAAAGAATGAAGTATCGAATCATTACCACAAAAAACATGGCAAAACAGGTAATGATGAATGTAGTTGGATCTAAAAAATCAAAATCAGCTAATGAAGTTTTCATACTTCGTTAACTGATTTTGGCGTTGAATTGTTCAATAAAAATCCTCCTAAAGTCCTAAGACGGATGTTAATTTTCCTTTGAGTGTTTCGGCATTAAATGGTTTTCGAATGACATTACTGACACCAGCCTTCCTAGCAGCGATGATACTTTCAGTGGAAGTGTTACTTTCATCCAATACCATCACAAAGGGTAAATTAGATAACTCAGAATCATTGCGAATAGCCTTCAATAAATCTAACCCTGATTGTGGGGGTAAAGAATCATTACAAAGGACTAGACCATATTTATTTTTTTTGAGTTCAATGAGTGCAGTTTCTACATTTGAGGCCTCGTTAACATCAGTAAGGTTAAGTTGTGATAATAAATTTCTCATAATTCTACGCATCGTGGCGTAATCATCGACAATGAGGATTTTCATAAAATGGATAGTTTAATTGAAACAGAAAACTTTATTACTTTCAATCCAGAAAGTATGGGTAAGGGATATTCGATAAAAACATCTAATAATTAGGTATAAATGCTGAAAATAAACATATAACTACACCAAATGTATCTATAGTGATAGCGAATATATGTATTATTGACTAATATTTTTTAGAAATATGCCTAAATAAAAAAAGCATAAAATTTATGGTAAAAAACATGAGTCAGACCGAATTTCAAGATTGGTTTTTTTCTCCATAATTTTCATAAAAAAGGGGTCGGAATATATTTCCCGACCCCTTTTTTGAGGCTATCATGCTAGATTTACTAGGTTTGAGACGCAAGCATTGATACGCAAGCATTGCGTCTCTACTAAATTTTAACATAATCACTCATTAGTTCAATCACTAAAAATTTTTTAGCAATGACTCATGTTTTCCAGCATTGCCAATGCTCTGTTAAAGTTGAGAATGTATTTTCCTTATCTTATCAATCAATACCTCGTTGATTTTCAGGTAGCTTTCATGAGTCCACCCACCAATATGAGGGGTCAGAATGACATTTTTCTTTTGAAAAAGTGCTTCATAATAGCTTTCTTGCTCTGCACTGAGTTGTGACATTTTTTCATTTTCTAGTACATCCAAACAAGCTCCTCTTAGCTTTCCTGAGTTTAAGGCTTCTACAATATTACAAACCGAGGCTACCTCACCACGAGCGGTATTTACCAAAAAGAATGGTTTTTTAAATGCATTGATAAAGTCTGTATTCACCATCATTTTGGTTTCGGAGGTCAACGGCACATGAAGACTTAAGACATCTACTTGCTCGAATAATTCTTCCAAAGTAGCTTCTTGGGCATATTGGTCGCTAAAATTGCTTTTGTACTTGTCGTAAGCCAATACCTTTACGCCAAATCCTGATAATCTTTTTGCTACCGAACTACCCATATTGCCGTAACCGATTATCCCAACAGTCATACCCATAAGTTCGATTCCACGATTGGCCTCTCGTTTCCAGATTTTATGACGAACCTCGATGTCTGCTGTATTGATATGATTGAAAAGGCATAAAAGCATCCCAATCACATGTTCGCCAACGGCGTCGCGATTACCTTCATTGGCGGCAAAAATAACAATTCCTCTGCGCTCAGCTTCCGCGATGTCGATGAGGTCGAGACCAGCGCCTGCTCTACCAATAAACTTCAACTCAGGTGCGGTATCAAGCATTTCGATATCTACCTTGGTTTTACTACGAATTATCAAACCGTCGTAGTTTTTGAGTTTTTCCAACAACTCTGCACGAGTAATTTCGGGGATATAATCATAAGTCATCCCGATTTCGGTTAGCATTGTATGAATGCTAAGGTGCATTTCGTCGGCAATCAAAATATTTTTCTTCATCTAATCTACTTTGTCCTGTCAGAATGAAAGAACTTAAAATGTACTGTAATCAAGTTTATATTAAAACGAATCAAAGTTACGGTGGGTTTCATTCTGAACGAAATATTTGTAGGTAAATAGGTATATGTTGAGGGGCTGGGGGCTTTCGGGTGTCGGCTTTGTGCTTTTAGGTAGGACAATTTAACCATTTGGCATTCGGCTGTCAGTTGTGTGCTTTCGGAAAAATATTTCTTATAAATTAATAGAAACATTTTCGACACGGGGAAATTTATTCACCCGCTAAATGGAAGCCTTGGTTAAGAACCACTTTAATACTGAATACATGTTAAGCTCAACCAAGCATTTTCAATAAATTAAAAAAGCGGTCGAAATTTTCTCGACCGCTTAGAGGATATTATTATGCGATGTTTGATTTAGCTTAAGACCTAAAGTATAAGGTCTCTACAGTAATGATGCGGATTTTAGCATAATCACTCATTTACTCAACCACCACTCACTCAATTCGAAATGATAATTCTTTTTCAGAATAGTAAAACTAGAATTTCAATTTTTTCAAATTGTTCAAACTAATCTCGATACCTTCCATCGGCGTGCGCTTGTAGGCTTCTAACTCAACGATAAAGTATTTAAGACCTGCTACGTCTTTTTTGTTGAAAATTTCTTGGAAGTTGATATCTCCTTCACCCACTTCAACACTTACGTTTTTCACTGGGTCGTGGTCTTTTACGTGTACGTGTGTGAAGCGACCTTTATATTTGTTGAACCAATCTGCTGGTTTTTGACCTGCCACTACTGCCCAATACAAGTCCATTTCGAATACGATATGTTTTTCAGTATTGTCTAGCAAAGTAGTATAAAGCATTTCACCATTTGGTGATTTGAATTCGAAATCGTGGTTGTGATAGCCAAATTTCAAGTTCAACGTTTTAGCATATTCCGCTGCTTTGTTGAAAATATCAGCCATCAATTTACCTTGATTACGGTCATCGTCGAGCATGTAAGGAACGATAGTGTATTTCTGACCAACTTTGGCTGCATCTTCCAACATACGCTTGTAGCTGTCTGAAAGCTGACCGTTTACGACATCTTTTGACGTAATCATGTTGTGAGCAGATGGCATTTTTAAGCCATTGTCATTCATGGTTTTTAAATATTCGTCTGCCGTTAAGCCAAAGAATTTACCATTAGAGTAACCGAAACCTTCTACGTTTTTATAACCCATCTTAGCAATTTTAGCTAAAGCGGCTTTAGGGTCTTTTGAAACATCTTCACGTACCGACCACAATTGTACACCAATATGGCTCTTTTCACCTTTTTTACTATTTGCGAATAAATCGTTCGAAAGAAGTGCTGCACCAGCAGTTGTCAAAAGACTAGTTCTGAGGAAGTCACGACGAGATGTTTGTTCGTTCAACATTGCTCTAAATTGATTAAGTTAAATGATTATTGGTAATAACTGGATAGATAGTTTGAGGTCTCAACCTCTTCATAATTAAATACCCATCAACTTAACGTTCATGGGTATTTTAAATTTTGTTTCAAAAGTAAGAAAAAGTTTTACTTTTCTTCTATTTCAACTGCTGATTCTTTGCGGTTTTTTACAACATCAATGGCGGTATAAATAGCTTGAAGCATCGATGTTTCGCTTGCTGAATTTTTTCCGGCAATACCATAAGCCGTTCCGTGGTCGGGTGAAGTACGCACTACTGGTAAGCCTGCTGTGAAGTTTACACCATTTTCAAAAGCAATATATTTGAATGGAATCAAACCTTGGTCGTGGTACATGGCCAAAATAGCATCGAAATGACGATGTTGCATATTGCCAAAGAAACCATCCGCAGGAAATGGGCCAAATACCAAGTTGCCGTTTTGTTTAAACTGCTCCAAAACAGGAGAAATAACGTCTTTTTCTTCACTACCCAACAAGCCATCTTCGCCAGCATGAGGATTCAGGCCAAGGACTGCCACTTTTGGTTTTTGAATCCCAAAATCATTGGTCAATGATTCGAGCATCATCGTTAATTTTTGAGAAATTTTTTCGGCAGTAACCTGCGAACGCACTCGACCCAAAGGAATATGTCCTGTCACTACGCCAACTCGAATTTGCTCAGAAACCAAAAACATTAGAGAGTCTTTTGCTTCGAAAGCACTGGTAAAAAACTCGGTATGTCCCGGAAACTTAAATTCTTCCGACTGAATATTATACTTGTTGATAGGCGCCGTAACAATCGCTTGAATGTGCCCGTCTTTCAAGTCCTGAGTCGCTTTTTGTAAGCAAGCCAAAGCAGCAGCGCCCGCTTCTGGGGTTACTTTTCCTGGTTCTACATCAGTTTGTTTGTCGTCCCAACACGTAATCACATTAGTAACTTTGTAGTTGATTTGTTGAATCGCAGGAATACTATGTAAAGTCCAGTCTTTCAAATCTAATACTTTACGGTAATAGCTCAATACACGCTGTGAACCATAGATCACGGGTGTACAGATTTTGAGGATGCGGTTACTGGCTAGGGCTTTTAGTATTACTTCTGGACCTACGCCATTGTAGTCACCTAAGGTAATACCTATAACAGGTTTTTGATGTTCCATATTCTTTTGAGATTCTTGATTCGGTTTTGCCGAAAACGCTCGGTATCCTCAGATACACTTTCGATAAATTCCTGCAAGTTTACTTAAAAGATAGGTAAATAAAAACCTATTGGGTCATAGAATCACGTAAAGGGTAAGAAGAGCGTAGCATTTTTTGCCACTTGCCATACGTGGCCGAACGCCAAAGCCACTCGATTGGGCCATAATAGTAGCGACTCAACCACCATTTACTAAGCCTAATTTGAAATAAAAAAAATACCACAGCCCCCAACAAGCACCAAGCAGGATTAAAGTCGCCAGCCAAGCCTAATCCTAAACCATAAAAAAGAAGTATTCCAATCAAACTTTGAAGTAAATAGTTCGTCAAGGCCATTCTGCCTACATAAGAAAGTTGTTCTAAGATACCTTTCCAAGAGATTTTTGACAATAATAAACTAAAACCTGCCACATACATTAGGGTCATGGTGGCAGAATGAATCGAAAATAAGAATTCTGAAAAAATGCCAAACCAAGAAGGTAATTTGTCCCAAGGGATAGTCGCTTGAAGGGTAATGAAAAATGTAACAATCACAATATTGAGTATAAAACAAGCCCAGACTGTCTTCTTGAATTGTTTTTTATATTCTTGAAAACGATCAAACAAACGAAGACGACCGATTAATAGCCCCAATAAGAAAAAGCCATAAGTAATAAAAATGCGTCCAGAACTCCACTGAAAATCGGCTTTGAAGGCAAAGTCTTTAAAGTTTTGTTGAATAATTTGTGGATAAGTTCCAGCCTTAAGTGTTTGGAAGTTTTTTAGCTGTTCTTTATTTGACTTTTCTTGTTCTTTTTTGGCTACAGCTTCTGACACTTTTGGTGCAGGATGCCAGTATTCAATAGTACGAACAACCAAAATAGGGATATTAAGAATCATAAAAATTGCCAAAGTCAATACCACACGATTTGAAAAGAAATTAGCCAGCAATAGAAATATTCCTAAAAAAGCATAAATACCCAATATATCACCACGCCAATGAATATGATGGATAAATCCAATGACAAAAAGCAGTATCAAACGCCATAGAAATCGTAGTTCAAAATGCGTATCATTTGCTTTACGATTGGTAAATTGTAGCGAAAAACTTAATCCAAATAACAGAGAAAAGAAGGTGTAAAATTTTCCTGAAATAAAAATACCATCAAAATAATTGACAATGGTAGTAGGGATAGAATTTTGATAAGACTGCCAAACTGACTCAGGAATAAAGCCTGCAATAAACCAGCCCAAAGCATGAGCAATGACAATGCCTAGCAAGGCAATACCTCGTAAGCCATCTACTAAAACAATTCTGTTGGAAGAGAAGGTTCTTGTGTTCATAATCGGTTCAAAGAGATTTTTAGATTTTAACTTTAAGATGCAAGATTTTAACCAAAGGTTGCAGACAAATAGAGAGAAGTACTTAGAGAGAACTGACGATTTAACTATTTTTAAGATAAAAATTGGTGATTTGTTATAAAAATAGTTAGCATAACAACTAATCAGTTGTATCTAACCCAAACAAAATTGCATCTTTCTAATATAGACCAAATTTTCTTGTGAAAGTTTGGGTAAATACACAATTTATTTTTGATTTTTGTATGAATTAATAATTCTTTATTCTGTTAATCTTGTAAATGATAGAAGAAATCACGATTGCGAATTTAGCGTAGTTTAATGAGTACCTTTTATCTATTTTTATTCCTGACTGTTTTAAACTCCAAACTGACAAACTCAAAAAATGCCACAACCATACGTTCAAACGATTAATAGCTTACTTGTCGCCAACCGTGGTGAGATTGCTATCCGTATTATGCGTGCTGCCTCTGAGTTAGGTATCCGAACGGTTGCCGTTTACACATTTGAAGATCGTTATTCGCTTCACAGATACAAGGCGGATGAGGCTTATCAAATTGGTAAGGACGACGAACCTCTAAAACCATATCTCGATATCGAGGGGTTAATAAAGTTATGTAAGGAGAAAGAGATAGACGCTATTCATCCAGGTTATGGGTTTCTTTCTGAAAATGTAACGTTGGCTCGTCGTTGCCGTGAAGAAGGTATCAAATTTGTTGGCCCTTCTCCTGAAGCTATGAATGCTTTGGGCGATAAAGTAGCTGCTAAAGAGGCTGCTCGAAAAGCCGAAGTACCAATGATTGAGGACTCTAAAGAGGAGCTTGTGTCGTATGATATTGCACTAAGAGAGGCTCGTCGTATTGGTTTCCCAGTAATGGTAAAAGCTGCGGCCGGTGGTGGCGGTCGTGGTATGCGTGTAGTACGTGAAGAGGAGGCTTTAGAAAAAGCTTTCGCAGAAGCGAAAAACGAGGCGAAAAATGCATTTGGCGATGATACTATTTTTATTGAGAAGTTTATCGACCAACCAAAACATATTGAAGTGCAGTTGTTGGGTGACCAACATGGCAACTTAGTACACCTTTACGAGCGTGATTGTTCGGTACAACGTCGTTTCCAGAAGGTAGTAGAAGTGGCGCCATCTGTAGGTTTGAAAGAAGAAACGAAGCAAAAATTGTATAAATACGCTTTATCGATTGGTAAAGCCGTAAATTATTACAATGCTGGTACGGTTGAATTCTTGGTGGATAAAGATGAAAATATCTACTTTATCGAAGTAAACCCACGTGTGCAGGTGGAGCATACGATTACTGAAGAAGTAACTGGTATTGACATTGTGCGTACCCAGATTTTGATTGCTCAAAACTACCGACTTTCTGACCCGAATATTTATATCCTTCGCCAAGAAGATATTCCATTGAGAGGCTATGCTATTCAATGTCGTATCACTACCGAAGACCCTGCCAATGGTTTCAAACCTGACTTTGGTACCATCATTGCATATCGCAATGCAGCTGGTTTTGGTATTCGTTTGGATGAAGGCTCATCGTATCCTGGGGTTAAAATCTCCCCTTATTTCGACTCGATGCTTGTAAAAGTATCGGCAAAAGGTCGTACCTTGAAAGGCGCTTCCGAACGTTTGTTGCGTGCACTTACCGAATTCCGTATTCGTGGGGTAAAAACCAACATTCCTTTCTTACGTAATGTAATCCAGCACCCTATTTTCCAACAAGGAAAATGTGTGGTTCAATTTATTGATTCACATCCTGAACTTTTCAACTTTACTACAACTCGTGACCGTTCTACCAAGGCTCTTCGCTATTTGGGAGATGTCGTAGTAAATGGTAACCCAGATGTAAAAGTAAAAAACGAGCGTACTTTCCGTACGCCAGTGGTTCCTGCTTTTGACAAATACGCTGAATACCCAATGGGTAATAAGCAACGTTTGGATTCGATGGGAGCCGATAAGTTTGCACAGTGGGTAAAAGACCAAAAGCAAATTCTTTACACAGACACGACTTTCCGTGATGGTCACCAGTCACTTTTGGCTACTCGCGTTCGTACACGTGATATGTTGGCAGTAGCTGAGGGTTTTGCCAAAAGCTTCCCAGAGTTATTCTCTATGGAAGTTTGGGGTGGTGCAACCTTCGACGTATCAATGCGTTTCTTGCATGAATCACCTTGGAAACGCCTACAGGCTTTCCGTGAGGCTATGCCAAATATGTTGTTGCAAATGTTGTTCCGTGGCTCCAATGCCGTGGGTTATTCAGCATATCCTGACAACTTGATTGAGAAATTTGTAGAAAAATCTGCAGAAAACGGTATCGACGTGTTCCGTATCTTCGACTCACTCAACTGGGTAGAAGCCATGAAAGTTTCGATTCGTGCCGTTCGTGAGCGTACCAACTCTATTGCCGAAGCCTCTATTTGTTATACAGGTGATATTTTCAATAATGAAAAATATACCCTTCAGTATTACTTAGACATGGCTCGTCAGTTGGAAGACGAAGGTGCTCACATGCTTTGTATCAAAGATATGGCTGGTTTGTTAAGACCATACCAAGCCCAAACTTTGGTAACTGAGCTCAAAAAAGCCCTTTCTATTCCTGTTCACTTGCACACGCATGATACAGCGTCGATTCAAGCTGCTACTTATCTGAAAGCTATCGAAGCGGGTGTCGATGTAGTCGACTGTTCGTTGGGTGCTATGTCTGGTTTGACTGCACAACCAAACTTCAACTCGGTGGTGGCGATGATGCAAGGCAACGAGCGTGATTGTCCATTAAATTTAGGACTATTAAACCAATACTCTAACTATTGGGAGGATATCCGTCAAATCTACTATCCTTTCGAATCTGAATTGAAAGCAGGTACTGCCGAAGTTTATGATAACGAAATCCCGGGTGGTCAATACACCAACTTGCGCGGTCAGGCGATTGCCTTGGGTGTGGGTGACAAATTTGAAGTGATGAAGCGCAATTACGTTGAAGCAAACAAATTGTTTGGTGATATCGTAAAAGTAACGCCTTCTTCAAAAGTAGTAGGAGATATGGCTATCTTCATGACTGCCAATAGCTTAACTGCCGAAGATGTATATGCTCGTGGCGCTACGCTTTCTTTCCCTGAATCAGTAAAAGACTTCTTCAAAGGTGGTCTTGGTCAGCCTTATGGTGGTTTCCCTAAACAATTGCAGGAAATTATTTTGAAAGGTGAACATGCCATTTCTGGTCGTCCAAACGATAATATTACACCAATTGATTTTGAACAAGATTTTGCTGATTTCCAAGCGAAATTCCCAGAAAATCAAGAAGGTTTCTTGGATTATCTTTCTTACAAGATGTATCCAAAAGTATATGAAGACTATTACAAAGCTCAACAAAACTACGGCGATGTATCAGCTCTTCCTACTACGGCATTCTTCTATGGCTTGAAGCAAGATGAAGAAATCCTTATCACGATTGACGAAGGAAAGACCATTATTGTAAAATACTTGTATGCTTCGGAACCAGACGAATCTGGCTTGCGTACTGTCACTTTCGAATTAAACGGTCAGGCTCGTCGTATCAAAATTTTAGATAGAAATATCAAAATTGAGCGTCCACAACATGTAAAAGCTTCTGTAAAAGGAGATATTGGCGCACCTCTTCAAGGTCGTTTGAGCCGTATCTTGGTGAAACCGGGCGATGAAGTGAAGAAAAACGCTCCATTGTATGTTATCGAAGCCATGAAAATGGAATCGATTGTATCGTCTCCGTTCGAGGGAGTAGTTTCTCGTATCGTTCTCAATGAAGGTACAGTCGTGGAACAAGAAGACTTGGTATTGTCGGTAGAAGAAGCAAAACTTCCTGAACCAGACAAAGATGAATACTTATTTGTGTACGGAACATTGCGTAAAGGATATGGTAATGAATTACACAAATTAATTGCCCGTAACTCTGAGTTTATTGGTTTGGCCAATTACCAAGGAAAGATGTTCAATATTGGTGAATATCCAGGTATTGTTCCTTCTGATGATGCCTCTGACAAGGTTGTTGGTGAACTATACAAATTGACAAATCCACTTCGTTTAGTGAAAATTTTGGATGAATACGAAGAATTCTATCCAGAAAACGAAGCTGATTCGGTCTTCTTGCGCAAGGATATCCAAGTTGAAGTAGATGGTACTAGCTACGCTACGTTTGGGTATTTGTATAATCGTCCTTTGGATGGTTTACAGCAAATTACTTCAGGTGATTTCTTGAATCAATAAGAAATATCAAACACTATAAAAAAATCCTCCTTGGCTTGCCTTGGGGGATTTTTTTATTGAGTGATTGGTGAGTGACTGATTTAGTGATTAGAATTTAAAGTTACGAAGGATTCTAAAACCGTCTATTTCGGATATCGGATGTTGGATTTCGGAAGT
>NZ_JBMLSD010000342.1:0-1130 GCF_049240685.1 Flectobacillus sp. | reverse complement strand
AAAGCCTAATGCCCATGGCTTACAGCCTATTGCCATTACTATCATGACAGCTTATTCTACAACTACATAAGCTCTAACAGGAAAAGTCCCCATTCCTTTTACTTTTGGAGGGGTTGCACAAAACTGTAATGGTACACCATCGGGTATACGATTCATATTGCATAAATGCTCAACAATCAGTATTTCGTTTTTAAGTAAAATGGTATGAACAGGCCTAGATTTTCCTGTGACATCGTCAATGTTGTATGAATCGATACCTACCAAAATAACTTCTTGTTCGACCAAATACTCAGCAGCCTCTGCGGTTAGATAAGGGTTTTCAGAATAATATTCCTCCTTTTCCCAAAGTTCGTCCCAACCAGTATGAATCAAAACGGCCTTATTTTTTAGTTCATATTGTTTAAATATGTCAACATCTATTTTCTTTTTCTGCTGATATGGCACACGGATGACTATGGTATCTAAAAGTGCAGTTCTTTCAATCAAGATATCCGATAAATCTTTGCCATCTTCATATCTATGAAATGGGGTATCGATATAAGTCCCTGTATTTGAAACCATTTCAATTTTTCCAATCTGAAAAGAGGTACCTTCTTCATACCAATTTTTGGATTCTTCACGAGTCCAAAAATCGCAAATTTTAGGAGCGGGTAGTCCTTTGTAGGTCACTGTACCATCTTCAATAGTATGGCTCAAATCTATGAACTTCATAATCGATAATTTAGGGATTTGTGTACTTCAGAAATCGAAATTTACAAAAAATGATTCTATTTAAGTGAGTAAGTAGGGGAACAAAATTGGATTTAATTTTTTTAGGCAAAAGGCACAAGGCAACGAGTGTTAAATTATTTTTTTACGAAATTGTAAAAACCTTTTGCCTAATGCCTACGGCCTACAGCACCCAAATTAAATTTAATTTACTAGTTCAAGACTTAGTCTTGGACTCATTTTTTTAACAGTTTTAAACTGTTTTTAAACATTCATTGAAAAGTCTAAATACCTTTTCTCGTTTTGTCCAGTAATCAGACGGCGCTTAATTCAGCATTCATACTTATAAACTTACGCAAAGTAAAATTTGATTTTTGAGCTTTCGGCAAAAATATATCTATTGTTACTCAAAAATGATTTTA
>NZ_JBMLSD010000341.1:0-3874 GCF_049240685.1 Flectobacillus sp. | reverse complement strand
GTTGAGTTTTGAGTGTAGAGTGAGGAGTACAGAGTCTTTTTTTTAATTTGTCACTCCTCACTCAAAACTCAACACTCCTCACTCAAAAGAACTCCTCACTCAAAACTCAACACTCAAATGATTTCCGTAACAATACTTACCAAAAATAGTGAGGCGCGGTTGGCGCAGTGTTTGGATGCCTTGAAGGGATTCGATGAAGTAATTGTGCTTGACAACGGGTCGACCGACCAGACTTTGGCAATTGCTCGCCAATATCCCAATGTGTGTGTGCATGAGCATCCATTTTTGGGCTTTGGTAAGATGCGCAATTTGTCAGTGAGCTTTTGTAAAAATGATTGGATTCTGTGGGTCGATTCAGATGAGGTATTAGACCCGATTTTGATACAAAACATTCAAAATCTATCGCTCAACCCTAAGCATTTGTATCGTTTTTTACGAAAACAATATTACAATGGCAAATACATCAATGGCGCTGGTTGGGGCAATGACAAAGTAACACGACTTTTTCATAAAAACAGTACACAGTTTAACGACAAAGATGTTCATGAAGGATTAAATACCAAAGGTTTACAAATTGTAGATATTGAAGGAGTTATCCATCACTATTCCTATGAAACGGCTGATCAGCTTTTGTCAAAAATGAACTATTATTCCACTCTTTTTGCAGTACAGAATCAGCACAAAAAAGGGACACATCCTGTGATTGCCTATTTCAAGAAGACCTTTCATTTTTGGAATTACTATTTACTCAAAAAAGGATTTTTGTATGGCTACGAAGGCTATTTGATTTCGTATTGCAATGCACAAGGCGCATTTTTCAAATACATGAAGCTTTATGAAATGAATCAGAAAGAAAAATCATAACTTGCGCCTTTATTTTTTTGCTCTCTTTAAACAGTGAACCGAACTACTAAATTGGATGTCGTACATCCGTGCTACAATCCCCACGAAGGTTGGGAAAAGGAGCTTTTACATTATTATAAAATATTTGTCTCGCAACTCCCTTCTCAGGTGGAGGTTAAATTGTATTTGGTTGATGATGGTTCTATCAGAGGAGTAACAGAAGCCCATTTGCAATATCTCCAAGAAAATATTCCTTCTTTCGAGTATGTTACGTATTCCCAAAATAGGGGAAAAGGATTTGCTTTGCGTACTGCCATCGCCAAAACACAAGGCGATTTGATTATTTATACCGATGCCGATTATCCGTATCGTATGGAAAACGCTTGGGAGATGTTTAGGTTATTGAACGACGAAAATTATGATGTGGTTTTGGGCGTTCGTGACGACCATTATTATAGTCAATTACCATTTTTGAGAAAAGTATTCTCTTTGTCCTTACGCACGATGAACCATGTTTTTTTCCCATCGATGTTCGTAAAAGATACCCAATCAGGCTTAAAAGGATTTAATCAAAAAGGGAAAGAAGTGTTTCTCAAAACTCATATCAACTCGTTTTTATTTGATATGGAGTTTGTGGTGTTGGCATCACGTCGTAAAGATTTACGACTGGCCAAAATACAAGTACATGTACGCGATGGCATAAGTTTTTCACAAATGAGCTGGAAAACGATTAAACAAGAACTACTGAGTTTTCAAAATATTTTTAGTCGAAGTAAATAAGAGTGCAGAGTTTTGAGTGAGGAGTTTTTGGAGTGATGAATTGAGAGTTCACGGCCCTTGTTGGAGTTTTCTCCAACAAGCGATTTGCGTCAGCTACTGAGCAATTGCGAGCCGATTAAATCTTTGGTTTGTAGTGTTTTACATTCACAATTTATAACTCATAATTCAGCACTAATACGGAATTCTACTAATTTTTTTTATTATTATGCTAAAAGCAATCTTAACATTTGACGTAGAAGAGTTTGATGTGCCTTTGGAATATGGTCAACAAATCACGATGGAGGAACAGATAGAGGTTTCGACTCGTGGGACATTGCTTTTGAAGGCATTATTAGATAAACATCAAGTAAAAAGCACTATTTTTTGTACAGGACAATATGCGCTTTCTCAACCTGAGTTATTGAAAACTTTGGCCGAAAAACATGAGATTGCTTCGCATGGAATGTATCACAGTAGTTTTGATGCTAAAGTTGATTTACCCGCTTCCAAAAAGTTACTTTCTCAAATCACAGGACAGTCTGTTGAAGGATTCCGAATGGCAAGAATGATGCCTGTCGAAAATCAGGATATTGCGGATGCTGGATATGTGTATAATGCTTCCTTGAATCCAACTTTTTTACCAGGACGTTACAACCATTTGGATAAACCTAAGCTCCCTTTTGTACAGGATAATCTATGGCAAATTCCTGCCACGGTTACCCCAAATTTGCGTTTCCCGATGTTTTGGTTGAGTTTTAAAAATTTACCATTTAGTGTTTACAAAATGTTTTCGAATAGCGCCCTCAATCGCTATGGGATTATTAATTTGTATTTCCACCCTTGGGAGTTTACCGACCTTTCTGCTTACACCACTATTCCTGCGTATGTCCGTAAGCATTCAGACAGAGCATTGCTACAGCGTTTGGATGACTATATTACTTGGCTAAAAGCCAAAGGCGTCACCTTCATTACGATGAAGGAATATGTGGAAGAGTTGAAGCAGAAAAAATAAAGTATTTGAAAAATGCTCAAGTCAAGCCATTGAATACCTAACGAAATTCTCTTTCCAACCGCTAGATACATAGATAGTAATTTTTATGAAATTTGACTTTTTGCTCAATAAGCGCAACATCTTGTTGATTTGGATTGCCGTGGCAGTAGCAATAGCCATGAAGCAATACTTTACTGGCGATAATCCGCATGCGCATATCAACAACTTCATTATTTTCAGAACGAGCTTCTGGCACTTGATTCATCAGGAGCACTTGTACGCTTATCATCCCGACGAATATGTAGATTTGTTTTTGTACGGACCGCCTTTTGCGGTTATGATAGCGCCATTAGCCCTATTGCCTACTTTAGCAGGAGTAATTTTGTGGAATGTTGCGAATGCTGTAGCACTACTTTTCGCTATTTATGAATTACCTTCTTTTGACGAAAAAACCAAGGCTATTATGTCGTGGCTTTGTCTGAATAGTTGTATTACCAGCCTTATCAATGTGCAGTATCATGGTATTGTGACCGCCTTGATTATTTTGGCATATACTTTTATCAAAAAGGAAAAAGACTTTTGGGCTGCCTTTTGTATTGTGCTAGGTACAATGACAAAGCTGTATGGCGTAGTAGGTTTGGCGTTTTTCTTTTTCTCAAAAAATAAACTTAAACTTATTGCTTCTGGCTTGTTTTGGATAGCGGTGTTGTTTGTATTGCCAATGGCGTTTAGTTCGCCAACTTATATCCTTCAGACTTACCAAGAATGGTTTGAAGTATTGGTGAAAAAGAATGCTATCAATGAGGTTTTGACGAACCCTTATCAAGATCTTTCGGTGATGGGAATGGTGCGAAGATTGGCGCAAGATGCTAGTATTTCAAATTTATGGTATATCCTGCCAGCGGTTTTGGTGTTTGCGCTGTCATATATACGAATCAACTTGTTTTTCAATACCCGATATCAATTATTGCTTTTATGCTCAACGTTGATGTTGGTCGTATTGGCAAGTACAGGCACCGAAGCATCTACCTTGTTGATTGGATTTGTAGGCGCAGTGATTTGGTATATGCAAAGTGCTAAAACTTCTACCGATAAAGCGTTGTTTATTTTTGCTTTGCTGGTGACAAGTTTTGGTCCTACTGACTTGATGCCCAAATACATTAGAAATGAATTTTTAAGAAAATATGCCCTAATGGTATTACCCATGTTATTAGTCTGGATAAAAGTTCATTGGGAAATGTTGGCGAGTAAGAAAGAGGAGTTTTGAGTGCTGAGTTAGGA
>NZ_JBMLSD010000340.1:0-13660 GCF_049240685.1 Flectobacillus sp. | reverse complement strand
TATATTTATTGTATCTTTATGATTCAATAAATATCTTATTTTACTATGAAAAAAATCTGGTACTCTATCTGCTTGGCTGTTGCATCTCATCTGGGTTTAGAAGCTCAAAATTTTTCTCCTAAAACTCCCTATTATGGTGTGGCGTATTATGATGAATATATGCCTTATGATAGGCTTCAGCAGGATGTGGATATGATGAAAAAGGCTGGTATCAATGTGGTTCGAATTGCTGAGTCTACTTGGAGTACTTTAGAACCTCAAGAGAATATTTTTGATTTTTCGCATATTGATCGAGTTTTGGATGCTATGCACAAAGCTGGAATCGCTGTGATTATTGGAACGCCAACGTATGCCGTGCCCACATGGCTAGTTCGTAAGCATCCCGATGTTTTGGCTGTGACTTCCCGTGGACAGAATCAATATGGAGCTCGACAAAATATGGATATTTCGAATGTTCACTATCGTGAAGCAAGCGAAAGAGTTATTCGTAAGTTGATGGAACACGTTAGCAAACATCCCGCTATTATCGGATACCAAGTAGATAATGAGACCAAGGCCTACGGTACCGCAGGACCTAATGTGCAAAAGGCTTTTGTAGAATATTGTAAACAAAAATTCGGAACACTTGATAAGCTCAATAAGGCTTTTGGTTTTGATTATTGGAGTAATAGGATTAATGCTTGGGAAGATTTTCCTTCAACTGTTGGGACTATCAATGCAAGTTTCGCTGCTGAATTTGCCAAGTTTCAACGGAAATTGGTGGTTGATTTCTTGAAATGGCAGGCTGATATTGTACGAGAATATAAACGTCCTGAACAATTTATTACACAAAATTTTGACCTTGATTGGCGTGGATATTCGTATGGTATTCAACCTGACGTTGATCATTTTGCAACAGCCAAAACTTTGGATGTTGCTGGGATAGATATATACCATCCGAGTCAAGACCAATTGACTGGAATTGAAATTGCTTTGGGCGGTGATATTACTCGCTCAATGAAAAATGGGAAAAATTATTTTGTATTAGAGACTGAAGCACAAGGTTTTCCTCAATGGACACCTTATCCTAATCAATTACGATTGCAAGCATTTAGTCATTTGGCTTCTGGTGCTAATATGGTCGAATATTGGCATTGGCATTCTATTCATAATTCGGCCGAAACATATTGGAAAGGTTTGCTTAGTCACGATTTTCAGCCTAATCCTACGTATAATGAAGCTATTACAATAGGTCAAGATTTTCAGAAGGTTGGACAAAAATTGATTAACCTCAAAAAGAATAATCAGGTGGCAATTCTATTCAGTAATGAAGCTTTGACTGCTTTTAATGCTTTTAGTTTTGGTTGGGGAGCTCGTGAGACTTATAACGATATTTTGCGCCCTTATTTTGATGTTTTGTATAAAATGAATGTCGAACTCGATTTCATTGATCCTTCTACCGAAGATATTTCGAAATACAAAGTAATTGTTGTTCCAGCATTGTATGCCGCTCCAACTAATTTGTTGAAAAAACTCAATGATTTTGTCAATAATGGAGGACATATTGTATATACTTTGAAAAGTGGTTTTTCTGACGAAAATGTCAAAGTAAGGACCGAGATACAACCAGCTATTATTTCTGAGGCTTGTGGAGTTCAATATTCACAGTTTTCAATTCCAAATGGTGTAAGTTTGAAAGATACAGAGGGAAAATGGACATCAGATAAGACGAAAGTAACCCAATGGATGGAATTGCTGACTCCAACAACAGCCAAAGTATTGGCTTATTACGAACACCCACAATGGGGAAAATATGCCGCTATTACCCAAAACCAATTCGGTAAGGGCACGGCTACATACATAGGTTGTTTGACGAGTGAGTTTGTTTACAAGCAAGTTTTACAAAATGTGTTGGATAAAGCCCAATTGTCGAAGGAAAAATCAGGTTTAGAATTTCCACTAATTCATCGTTCGGGTACAAATCAATTTGGAAAGAAGTTACATTACTATTTTAACTATTCGGGTACTTCTCAAAATTTTACCTACAAAGAAAATACAGGTAATGATTTGTTAGCCAATAAAACGGTAACAACTCATCAAGGAATATCGCTTGAGCCCTGGGGACTTGTGATAATAGAAGAGAAATAGTATTTTCTTTTACTGCTAATAGATTGTCTTTCAAAAGAGTTTTTTGACTCATTTTGAAAGACAATTTCATTTTAAAGAGATTTATTTTTAAAAAACCATGACAAATCATGATTTAGTTGTATTACTGTTAATTATATTTGTGTCAAAAATACACAATTTATTTTTTGACGATAATGAAAAAAGTAACCTCTATACTCATTGGGCTCGGCTTTACAATAAGTTCCTCGGTAAGCTATGCACAAAACTCCCCCAAGCCGATTGAGGCTTTTTCTTTGAATGAAGTCCGATTGACTGGTGGTGCATTTTTGCATGCCCAACAAAAGGATTTAGACTATATTCTTTCACTCAATGCTGACAGACTGCTTGCTCCGTATCGCAAAGAGGCTGGTTTACCCGTAAAAGCACCAGCGTATGGTAATTGGGAGAGTTCGGGCTTAGATGGACATATTGGGGGACATTATTTGTCAGCTTTGGCGCTGATGTATGCGTCAACAGGAGATAAGCGTTTGAAAGAAAAACTTGATTATTGTATCGCTGAGCTATCAATTTGTCAGCAGCAGAACAAAAATGGCTATGTTGGAGGAATACCCAATGGTAAAATATTTTGGGACAGAATAGGCAAAGGCGATATAGATGGTAGCGGTTTTGGTTTGAATAATACTTGGGTGCCATTGTATAATATTCACAAGCTATTTGCAGGGTTGAGAGATGCCTATCTGATTGGGGGAAACCAAGAAGCCAAGGAAGTTCTGATTCATCTTACCGACTGGTTTTATAATCTTATTGCACCCCTCACCGATACGCAAGTTCAACAGATGCTCAAAACAGAGCATGGTGGTATGAACGAGGTTTTGGCAGATGTGTATGTGATAACCCAGCAAAAGAAGTATCTTGATGTAGCTGAAAGAATGTCTCATCAAGCTATTCTTGCGCCATTAGTATCTCATGAGGATAAATTAACAGGTTTACATGCCAATACACAAATTCCCAAGGTCATTGGTTTTGAGAGAATTGCTGAGCTAAAGAACCGTCAAGATTGGCATTCGGCTAGTGAGTATTTTTGGCAAAATGTTACTCAAAAACGTAGCGTAGCTTTTGGAGGAAATAGTTATCGGGAGCATTTTAATGCTACAGATAATTTTAAACCTATGCTAGAATCTAATCAAGGTCCTGAGACTTGTAATTCATACAATATGTTAAAACTGACCAAATCACTGTTTTTGCATGAACCGAAGTCTTCTTACATTGATTTTTATGAAAGAACCTTATACAATCATATTTTGTCCTCACAGCATCCCGAACACGGAGGATTAGTCTATTTTACCCCAATTCGTCCGCAACATTATCGAGTGTATTCTGATGCTCAAAAAGGTTTTTGGTGTTGTGTGGGTTCAGGAATAGAAAATCACGCTAAATATGCAGAGCTGATTTACGCACATGATGATAAAAATATTTGGGTGAACTTGTTTGTACCATCTCAACTCGACTGGAAGGAAAAAGGTATTCGTTTTACCCAAAAAACAGATTTCCCTAATCAAGAAAGCACTGTAATTCAACTTTCTTTGAAGAAACCACAAAAGTTTAAGTTGTTTCTGAGAAAACCTTTCTGGCTTGAGGCTAAAACCTTGTCAATAAAAGTAAATAATCAAATACAGAAACTCAGTGTAAATGAGCAAGGTTATGTATCGATGGAACGAACTTGGCAAAATGGTGATAAAGTCCAATTAGCTTTGCCAATGGAAACTCGATTAGAACAATTACCAGATGGCTCTAACTGGTATGCTTTTGCTCACGGACCAATTATTTTGGCTGCAGCTACCGATTCTACCGATTTGAAGGGATTAGTTGCCGATGATTCAAGAATGGGTCATGAAGCCATTGGTAAATTGTATCCAATCAATCAAGCGCCCGTGTTGGTAGGCACACAAAATGAGGTTGTTGCGAGTTTGAAACCGCTTAAAAATCAGCCCCTTGCCTATAAAATAGAAAGTCCGAATCTGTTTTTTACTCAGAAAACCAATTTGATTTTAAAGCCATTTTATCAATTGCATGATGCTCGCTACATGATGTACTGGCCATTGATGAATGCTAATGAGGTAAGTCAGCATCAGGAAAAATTGAAGGCTGAAGAGCAAGCTGATATTATTTTACGTCAAAAAACAGTAGACTGGATTACTCTGGGCGAACAACAACCCGAAGCCGACCACGCCTTTGACGGAAAGCAAACGAGAGTAGGAGGGAGCATTGGTAATTTTTGGCGTTCGGCCGACGCTTGGATGTCCTACAAACTCAACAATCCTCAAAAAATTGCTAAGAAAATTGAGATACTTGCACTGAGAGATTCAAAACCTCATGGTTTCGAACTTTGGCTAAATGACATACTTATTCAACAATTTACGCTAGAAGCAGATAAAAATACCTCTCAATTACTGACCTTATCTTTACCAGAGAAACTTTGCAGTGAAACTACTATCCACATAAAAATAGTTTCTGCTCACGAAAATGGTTCTGGAGCGATACAAACTATTCGTTTAACAAAATAAATGTTCTATGTCGGTCTTGAAATACAATACCCCCGAAGCCAGGGCTAAAAACTTATAGCTGAAAGCCGAAGGGTCAAGCATTAGATTAAAGTTGTCAGGCATTAGGCAACAGGCTGATAGTTTAGAATGTTCTAACTAAAAGCTCATTTGCTTAATGCCTACAGCAACAAAAAATAAGCATGAAGAATTTTTTTTGAATAAACCATACACCTATTTTGACTACAACCCCTATGTTTGAAGTTTAAGCTACAGCCCTACTTCCATGCATCGTTATTATTTTTTTTCTTGTATTTCTAAACAACCTAAGAGGATATTTTGTTAGTATGAAGTAGAACCACGTATTAATGAAACCGTTCATGCAATTCAAACTCAATTACAACAATCTTTCCATCAATTTTCTGAACACATCAATCGAAAGTTTTCAATTTTTATTTTTTAGTAAAACCTGATTTGTCTAGGTAAAATTGGGTATTTTGTAATGTTAAATACAATTTTCTTCGTTAGATTTAGTAAATCTTACAGTTTTAGTTTATATCTTTACCCGCATCTTACTCGATTTTAGATTTTGCCCAAGTATTATAAAACCATAAATAAGGGTTTTGATAATATACATTTTACCACATCACTCAAAAGGAGCTTTTTTACATGAAAACTTGGTTGTTAATTGTTGTTGGCATTATAATTTTTAGCGTTTATTACTGTATCAAATTGTTCAAACTAAAAGTAAATCAGCGTCAATTTCAGAAAAAAGTAAATTCCCCGCCTTCTAGTCTCACCAATGATGCTGCTTTCGAATTGTTAAGTCAAATGCCTACTGCAATTGCAGTTTTTGACTTGAATATGCAATACCTCGTAACTACCCAAAAATGGCTCAATGATTACAACCTACAAGGTCAGAAGGTAATAGGCAAATCTCATTATGAGGTTTTTCCAGAAATTTCGGAAGAATGGAAAAAGATTC
This sequence comes from Flectobacillus sp., assembly GCF_049240685.1. Lineage (NCBI taxonomy): Bacteria > Pseudomonadati > Bacteroidota > Cytophagia > Cytophagales > Flectobacillaceae > Flectobacillus > Flectobacillus sp. The sequence continues at coordinate 8,029 of NZ_JBMLSD010000340.1, read as the reverse complement.
ATAAGGACTGTCTTAATGGAGCCATAAATAAACAAGAGGAAGCCCCATTTTATCGTGCGGATGGTACTCTTCAATGGATTTCGTGGGAGGTAAAACCTTGGTATAACCAACATCACGAAATAGGAGGGATAATCATGTTTACTAATGAAGTAACCGAGCAAAGGAGAATTTCGATAGAAAGTAATAAGCTTAACGATATCTTAGAAAAAATAAGTCAAACTGCAAGGATTGGCGCTTGGGAGGTAAACCTTCAGAATAATTATATTTATTGGAGCAATATGACCCGACAAATACATGAGGTTGCAGATAATTATCAGCCCAAATTAGATAATGCTATGGCATTCTACAAAGAGGGAGTTAGTAGAGATACAATCGTAAATTCCGTCGAAATAGCCATAGAACAGGGAATTCCTTTTGACGTAGAGGTCGAATTGATTACTGCCAAGAACAAAACTGTGTGGGTCAGAGCGGTGGGTAATGCAGAATTTGTGGACGAGAAGTGTACAAGACTTTTTGGGGTTTTTCAGGATATTCATCAGACCAAAACTCAGGAATTACAAATTTCCCAGCTTTTGGCTGAACAAAATGCCATTTTTAGTTCTGCTAGTGAAGTAGCTATTATTACACTGAGTCAGGATATGGTGATTAGACACTTTAACAAAGGTGCCGAAAACCTTCTGGGATACTCCTCGAACGAGATTGTAGATCAGGCCACGCCTTTTATTTTTATCAAAAATGAAAAACTTTTACAAGTCAAAAATGAGCTTAATTTATTGCTATCTACAGAGTTAGACGAATTGGATGTTTTGCCAACAATCGCACAAAGGCGAATTTTTAGTAATCAGGAGTGGGTATTTATTACAAAAGATAACCGAGAGATACCTGTTCAGTTATCTATCACCCAAATGCAAGGTGCTGGTCATGAGGCTATTGGCTACTTGGTCACGGCCATTGACTTGAGCCAGATTAAACAAATGCAAGAACGATTGGTGGAGTCTAACGATAACCTCAATACCCTTATCAAAACACTCTCAAAACAAAATTGGCAACTTTCTAATTTTGCTCATGTTGTTTCTCATAATCTTAGGTCACCTGTTGCCAACTTGATTTTAATTCAATCCTTGCTCACACAGAGCGAAGACGAGGATGAAAAGCAATTACTTCTTGAAAATTTGGAAACAATCGTAGGCCATTTATCAGAAACCTTAAATACTTTGACTGATACGATTAAAATTCAGGAATCTGCCAAAGATGATTTGGTAATGGTATTATTTGAAGAAGTATTGCAGAAAACAAAAGAAATACTTTCAGGGCAAATTATGGATAACGACTTTAAGATTACCTATAATTTTGAAATGGCCTCATCCGTAAGTTACAAACTTGATTTTATGGAGAGTATTTTCTTAAATCTTATCTCCAATGCACTAAAATATAAATCTTTGCAAAAGAAGCCATGTATTCATATCGAAAGTTCGGTGTCAGAAAGTGGGCACACTCTGCTCAGATTCCAAGATAATGGGTTGGGGATTGACTTAGAAAAGTATGGTTCAAAGGTATTTGGTCTTAACAAAACCTTCCACAAACATCCTGAGGCTAAAGGAATTGGATTGTTTATTATCAAAAACCAAATTGAATCACTCGGTGGAAGTATATCTGTTGAAAGTGAAGTTGGTCAAGGTACTATTTTTACCATTACATTTTAGTCGCATGCAAAATGAATGTTCCAGGTATTGGTCGGCAATATAAATCCTATTGTTTTCTGAATATCAAATATTTATCTTTTAAATCGTAAAAAATAATAATATATTTCAATATCGAAAAGTAGGTTTTTGATTTACCAGAATAGTTGAACGTTGCTAACTACAATTAAACTGATACCGCCATTATGAAAAACCTTGTACTGTTTAAACAACTATCACTTCTCAACTATGAATACGTTAGTTTTGATAGTAATTTTGCTATTATTCCTTCTGAAGATAATGCTTTCTTGAAATATTGGTCGACCAGCCATTTCTATTCTAGTTTGGCTGAGGTCTTGCAAGATTATGATGAACTGTCTTTGAATCAAGTTGAAAATCAACTCAAGGACGAGTCGTACGTTCATTTCCCCGCATTGATATATCTGCCAACAGGCCATACACACGAGATTTTTATTCATAAGTTTGAAGATACTTTTCACCTTTTTCTGAAAGAAATAGAGCACGCCGCGAATGCTCAAAAGGAATATTTGGGAAGTTTGGAAGAGCTAAATCACAATACCTCATTATTTCTGGAGGCACCAACAGCCATGATGGTATCAAGGCTTGGAGAGCTTACTCCAATTGTAAATCAGCGATTTACGGAACTGTTGGGGTATGCTCAGGATGATATTCCGACGCTAAATGGTTGGATAAATCAGAGCTTCATAGAGGAAGATGAAAAAGTTGTTTTTAATGAAATTATAAACAAATATCAATTTTTAGAAGGTTCCAACGATGATCTAGTACATACTTTTGAAGGTAAAATTGCTTGCAAAAATAAGACTTTCAAGGTCTGCGAGATTAGCTTAAGGTCTACAAAATCGTCCTTTGTTATTACGTTTGTTGACATAACAGAAAGGGTAAAATCTCAAAATGTATTTGTTGAGAGCTTGCACAACTTTAAAGAAATTTCTGATAATGCCAATGATATCCTATGGATACTTGATGAGAAGGATGACAAAATCTTGTACAGTAATAAAAGGTTTAAAGAACTTTTTCCTGGAGCAAAATACGATAGTAGCCATTTTACTCATCTCTTAGATTTGTCGCATTCTGATGATAAAAATGATTTGAAAGTAGCCCAGAATTTTTACCATAAGTCTGGTTATACTTGTTTTAATCATTCATTTAGATTAAAAATTGAGGATGAAATACACTGGCTAAATGTTCGGAAGTTCCCGCTACACGATGATTCGGGAGTTGTGTATAGACATGTTGGTTTGGCAAAAGATATTACCGAACAAATGCTATTTGCACAGAAGCAACAACGTAATGAGCATTTTCAGAAAACAATTATCGAATTATCCAATAAGTTTTTCAATTATCCATTTTCTGAAGACGACGGGGTTAATCAAATTCTTGAGGAGATTGGCAATTATTTGGGTTGTTTGCAGGTAGTTTTATATGCAATAGACCAACAGGATGAATTATTTACCGCTGTCAACGCATGGACTTCCCCCGCGGGTAATCGGTACGAACCATCTATATCTCTACTTCAAGACATTGCTAAATCCGAAATTGAGCATCTCATCCCTCAAGTATTGCAAGAAGATTTACTTTTTATTGATAATCTCGAAATTGTAAATTTCAATATCGAGATATATAGAAGAGTAAAATACCTCGAAATACAGAATTTGTTGATTCTACCCGTAAAAGAGGATTCTAAGTTAGTGGGATTTCTTAGTATTTTATCGCAAGATTGTTGTAGAAAATATGAAAATGATGAGGTAGCTTTATTACGACTGACGAAGGAACTTATACAAAATGTAAAAGTACGACATCGAATAGAGTCACAGTTGCGTACAAGTGCGCAGGAATACTCGACTATTTTCGAGAATATGTTGGAGGGCGTGGTATACCTCAACAAAAAGGCTGAAATCCTCAAGGCCAATCAACGGGCCTTTACTCTTTTAGGAATCACTGAAAGTAATTGGACAGATTGGGTTAGCATAAGCGAAAAGGTTTCTTTTTTCGACGAAAATCTTCAGCCTATTCAATTTAACGATTTACCTATTGTCAAATCTGTAAAAGAGGGACTTGAATTTAAGGGAAAGGTTGTTGGTTTGCTCTTTTCAAACACAACAACTATCAGATGGATTAGTGTATCGACAAAACTAGAATTTCTAACAAATGACCACAATGAGTATCGTGTTTTTGTAACGCTAAGTGACATTTCCGAACGTAAGGAATTTGTTGATTCCTTGAGCGAAAGCGAATACAAGTACAGACGCCTAACCGAAAACCTTCAAGATGTGGTTTTCAGATATGAATTAGTGCCACAAAGAAAGTTCTCCTACATTAGCCCATCTGTAATCACACTTACAGGATTTCAGCCTGAAGAATACTACAAAAATCCTGATTTAGGAATAGAGGTTGTTTTTGAGGAAGATCGTCACATTGTAAAATCATTGATAGATGGTAGTCTGGATTTTGAATCGCCAGTTACCTTGAGGTGGCATCGCAAGGACGGTCGAATAATTTGGGTAGAACAACGAAATGTGGCGATTAGAGATGCCGAGGGTAATCTTATTGCCATAGAAGGAATAAGACGCGACGTCACCAATATCAAGCTTATGATAGATAAGCTGAATTACTTGAATGGCCTTCAGGAATTATTAATGCATATTTTTCTCACTTTTATCAATGTTTTACTCGAAAATGTAGACGAAAAAATTGCCCAGGCTTTGCATGAAATTGGCAATTTTACTCGCGCCGAAAGTCTATTTGTGATCTTATACGATACCAAAAAAGGAGAGTTTCAAAAAGAGTTTGAGTGGTTAGCCGAATCGCATTTGAACTCTTACTTTACTTTACCGAGCGGTAGCCAAATTTCTGAGATTCAAGAGTTCTATGAAGCCCATCTCATGGGAAACTCCTATGAAAAATCGTATGATTCTATTCATGTGTTTACGGTTCCAATGTACAAAAATCAGCACTGCATGGGATTCATTGGTTTGAAGACGCATATCAATACGATTCGTACGAAAGACTTTGATAGTCAAATTCTTAATCTCATTAGTGAGATGCTCATGAATATAAAGAGCCGACAACAGAATTTGAACACTATCAAAGAAGGACAATTATTATTAGAAAGTGTCATAGAAAATAGTGGTTCTATTATTTATGTAAAAGATTTGGAGGGCAAATATTTGAACGTTAATTCCTCTTGGGAAGAGTTAACAGGTCAAAAAAAGGGAGAAATATTGGGATTAAGCGACTTTGAGATATTTCCACAAGAATTGGCAGAATCGTTTAAACAGAGCGATAAACTTGTACTCGAACAGCAAAGAGCCATCCAATTTGATGATGTTTTGGATATTGATGAACGGAAAAGGCTTTTTTTGACAGTTAAGTTTCCAGTCAGAGATGCCTCTAATCTAATTATTGGTATTGGTGGTCAAAGCACAGAAATTACACATCTTAAACTCACTGAGCAGGCACTACAGGCAAGTGAGGCTAATCTTATTGCAATTCTTGATAGTTCCCCAGAAAGTATTTGGTCTATCAACAAGGATTTTGAGATAATTTATGCAAATCAAATAGTTCGACAAGATTTTCTAAACTCTTTTGGAGGTTTACTCAACAAAGGAACGAAAGTTTTAGATTTTCTTCCTCATAATTTAAAATTGCTTTGGCAAGATAGATACGAGTACGTTTTACAAAATCGGATTTTACATTTCAGAGATACAGTACCTACGAGTCACAAAACGTTTTATTTAGAGGTTTCTATGCACCCAATTGTAATAAGCGGGGAAGTAGTTGGGGTGGCAGTGTTCAGTAAAAATATTACAAAAGAGAAATTTGCTCAAAACGAACTATTCAAATTCAACTATATCTTTGAAAATCTCTTAAACGAAATTTTCATTTTCGATGCCGATACGCTAAAATTTGTCGAAGCCAATAAGGCAGCTCAAACCAATATTGGTTATACGCTTAGCGAATTAAGAGAGCTAAGTCCTATAGATTTAAAACCGCTTTTTACGCTAAGCCAATTTCAGCGTTTAATCGAACCATTAAAAAGTGGTGCTAAAGAAAAGCTCATCTTCGAAACTGTACATCAACGCAAAAATACTACAAGGTACGAAGTGGAAGTCCATCTTCAATATATTGAACTTGATGGCACCCCTTTATTTATTGCCATTATTGTAGATATTACCGAGCGCAAAAAGTCAGAAAAGGCACTGTTAGAAAGTGAAACTAGATTTAGAAGTATTTTTCAGGAAAGCGCCTCGATGATGTACTTGATTAATCCTGATAATGGTCAGTTTATTGATGCCAATGATGCTTGCCTACAATTTTATGGTTGGAGCAGGGAGGAGCTACTCAAACGAAATATTTTGGATGTAAATATTTCAGAGAAGGAGGTTACTCGCAAATTTGAGATGATTAGTCGTATAGGGCGACAAAAATTTGAGGTAAAACATCGAAAAAAGAATGGTGAAATATTTGATATGGAGGTCTACAGCTGCATGTTGCGCGTAAACGACCAGAATCTAATCTTTGAAATTGCTCATGACATCACAGAACGAAATCAGTATTTCAGAGCTGTGGAAATTCAGAATAAATCATTAAAGGAAATTGCATGGATTCAGTCACACGTAGTTCGAGCGCCATTATCACGTCTTATGGGCTTGATCATGCTACTGAAAGACGGTGTGGTTAGTTCTGAGCAACAGACCGAATGTCTTGAGCATATCTTGTCGTCGGCCTTCGAAATAGACCAAATTATCAGGGATATTACGCACAAAACGTATGGTATTAAGGATTTGGAAAAAATCATGTCTCCTAACTTTAACCATATATCCATAAATTTGCACGTGTCGATTGTCGACGATGATGAGGCTATACAGTTTGTTCACAAGTTATTACTCCAAAAGGTGGGCATAAGCAATTTTGTAAATCAATTTTTGACTGGGGATAGACTTATAGACTTCATTTCCGAGAATAATCAAATCGACGATGTACATATCATATTTCTTGATTTGAATATGCCAGAGCTTGATGGTTGGGCTGTATTAGATTTTATTTCAAATTTAGCCTTGCAAAGCAAAGTTTTTGTAATTGTTGTATCGTCTTCTATCGAAGAGAAGGATAAGTTTCGGGCCACTAGCTATCCTTCAGTGGTTGAGTATATTCAAAAACCACTCAGTGTTGAAGATTTACAAAAATTGAAGCTAAACGCTCAACTAAAAAATTATTTGAAAGAGTAGGAGGAAGCTCTCAGATACCAAATTATATGTTCTATTTGTTAGTCTATTATTTTCTCAATTATGAAATATAGTTTAGCATCTTCATAAAACTACGAAATTTCGTAGTTTTATGAAGATGCTAATTTTTTTAAATATCTGATTATGAGTGTTTTATGTTAGTGGCACGTTTTTAGGAATCAATAAGGGGAGATTATCTCTAACTATTTTTTCACTAAAACTCCAAATCTAACAATGACCTTATCTAACAGACAATTTACTTCGGTAGGTAGAAGTGAATTTATTGCAGTTGAAGAAAATGTAAATCTACATGTAACTGATTTGGGCGAAGGCCCTGTGGTTGTATTGATTCATGGCTGGCCGCTCAGCAATGCCATGTATGAATATCAATATCAATTTTTAGTAGCAAAAGGCTACCGTGTTATTGGTATTACACTTCGTGGTTTCGGAAAATCAGATAAGCCTTTTGGCCCTTACAACTACGACATCTTTGCCGAGGATATCAAGATTGTATTAGAAACACTCAATGTCGAAGACGCACTTTTAGGAGGGTTTTCGATGGGGGGGGCTATCTCTATTCATTTTACGGCCAAATATGCGGGTGCTCATATTAGCAAATTAGCCTTGTTTGGTGCTGCGGCTCCAATCTGGTCTGAGGCAGAAGCAGTAAATGGTTTGATTGATTTGAGTGTTATCAATCGTCCACAGTTATTAGAAAATTTTGGAAAGATTTTCGGCGCATCCGAAACAGCTATTTCAGCTCCTTTGGCAGGCTGGTTGGGCGGAATCAACTTTGAAGCCTCTTTCTATGCTACAACTCAATGCTTAATTGCCTTGCGTGACGAAGATTTGCGAGAAGATTTAGGTAAAATCAACGTTCCAACGGCTATCTTCCATGGTACCAAGGATATCATTTGTGGGTTTCATTTAGCCGAACAAATGCACGCGGGAATTTCAGATTCTTATATTGTGAAATTTGAAAATAGTGGTCACGCATTGTTTATTGAAGAATTGGAAAAGTTTAACTCAGAATTACTGGCATTTTTGGCAAAATAGGGATTTAATTGCATTAACCTGCTTTGC
>NZ_JBMLSD010000339.1:0-1101 GCF_049240685.1 Flectobacillus sp. | reverse complement strand
ACAGGCATAAGGCAAAGAGTGTCAAATTATTTTTTAGAAATAATAGATAGGTTTTGTGTTTTAGGCACAAGGCAACAGGCATAAGGCAAAGAGTGTTAAGTTGTTTTTTCGTAATACTAGAAAGGTTTTATGTTTTAGGCACAAGGCAACAGGCACGAGGCAAAGAGTGTTAAGTTGTTTTTTAGTAATACTAGAAAGGTTTTATGTTTTAGGCACAAGGCAACAGGCATTAAATCGTTCTTTGGTTATAATAGATATATTTTTGCCGAATGCCCAAAGCTGAAAGCCGTAAGCTCAAAAATTAAATTTTAATTTGCGTACTAACTTACTTCTAATGAAGTCGAGTATATGCGTCCACAAAGACCATTAAATTAAAAAACTATGGAAAAAGTATTTATAGCTCCTAATGCCTCCGTGATGGGAGATGTGACCTTCGGGAAGGGTGTTTCGGTTTGGTATGGCGCGGTGATTCGTGCCGATGTTGAAAAAATTATTATTGGCGATAATACCAATATTCAAGATACCGCAGTGTTACATGCCGACCCAGGCGATCCAACTATCATAGGCGAGTCCGTTACAGTTGGTCATGGGGCTATTGTACATGGCGCAATTGTTGGTGATGGCTCGCTGATTGGTATGCGTGCTACGGTATTGAATAAAGCCAAAATAGGAAAAGGCTGTATCATTGGCGCACATGCACTCGTGACCGAAAAAATGGAAATTCCTGATTATTCCTTGGCTGTCGGGGCGCCAGCGAAGGTGATTCGTCAGCTTACGCCTGAGCAAGCTGAAAAGATGAAGCTTGGTGCTCAACATTACGTCGATATGGCCGAGCGTCACGATAGAGGGGAGTTTCCTTTGGTATCTACAATTGAGTGAATGTGGTAGAGACGCAATGATTACGTCTAAAAAGGTGTTTAAAAAAAAGGCGTTCGGAAAACTAATTCCGAACGCCTTTTTGATAAGTTAATACACAAAATAAAATTTAAGGTTTGAGCTTTCGGCAAAAGCATTTTTATCGTTAAATCAAAACATTTTAACACTCTTTGCCTTGTGCCTAAACTTATAAATCAAATCTAATGCTACACAATTCCTAAATAT
>NZ_JBMLSD010000338.1:0-2303 GCF_049240685.1 Flectobacillus sp. | reverse complement strand
TGCCTTATGCCTTATGCCTTTTCCCAAATTTAATTTTTCGTACAAACTTAAAAACTCTTTTTGAAATGACTATTTTCTAAAAAAACACCTTATTAGTTCATGAACGCTCTCATCAAAAATTTAATCATTATTGCCTTGTTAAACAGTCTTGGCGGATATATCTGCCAAGCACAAATGAAAAATCCTATGAAAGATTCAAAATCAAATCCACTCCTCTGCGACCCAGAAACAGGAGTCTGTGAAATTGATAGTTCGTCTACAGCTACAGAATTAGATTATCAATTCCAACAAAAAAAACTGATTAAGGTAATCTATTTTACCGACCCAATTTGTTCTTCTTGCTGGGGTATCGAGCCTCAACTTCGTAAGCTAAAACTTGAATATGGGAAATACCTCGAAATCGAATATCGAATGGGAGGCTTGCTGCCAGATTGGAGTTATAATGCAGGAGGTATAAGCAAGCCTTCGGATGTAGCCCATCACTGGGACGAAGTAAGCGCCTATTATGATATGCCGATAGATGGCGATATTTGGCTAGAAAATCCACTTGCTTCTTCATACCCTCCTTCGATTGCTTTTAAGGCAGCCCAAATACAGGACGAAAGCAAAGCCTATCAACTGATGCGAAGAATGCGAGAGATGGTTTTTCTAGAAAAAAAGAATATTGCAGAATGGGAACAAATCAAGCTCGCAGCTATAGAAGTAGGGCTCGACGTACAGAAACTTGAAGTAGACTTTTCTGGAAATGCTAGAGAGCTTTTCAAGGAAGATTTGCAACTAGCCAAAAAAATGGGTGTGAGAGGATTTCCGACGCTTTTGCTAAGTAATTCGTTGAATAACTCCCAAGTGATTTATGGATTTAGACCTTATGCTTTGTTCGAAACCACGATTAGAACTTTGGCACCCGCTGTATTTAAGGATAGTTATGATACTTCTTGGGAGGGTTTGTTTGCCAAATACCCAACCCTTACTGCTAGAGAGTTTACAGAACTAAGTGGCAAATCTCGTCAAGAAAGCGAAACATTGCTTAAACAGTTGACACTGGAAGGCAAGCTCAAACAGCATACAACCAAAAATGGGAGTATTTGGCGAGTGAAATAAATGTTGGTGCTGAATACTTCTGAGTTTAAAAAAATAGCTACATCACCAAAAATTCCCATTAGTAGGTGAATAAATTCACCCACTAATGGGAATTACTTTTATATCAGTTCAGTTTAAAAAAATTTACACCTCTTACCATTGCTGCAACTAAGGATGCTTTTATGAATCAACCTATCCTTTCAAGCGAAATTCGAGAGGGGTGAGTCCAACCTCCTTTTTGAATAGTCTACTAAAATAGGGTGGATTTTCAAAACCTAGTTGATAGGCTGTTTCGGCAATAGTATTGTCTGTTCCCAACAAAAGATTTTTTGCTTCGTCTATTAAGAAAATATGGATATGCTCTAGGGCCGTTTTTCCTGTTTCTTGCTTGAGTAAATCGCTTAAGTATCTTGCAGAAGTATTTAATTCATTGGCTATGGCATTTACAGAAGGTAAACCAAATTGTCTGATTTTACCAGTTTCGAAATAAGTTCTAAGGATTTTTTGGAACCTCGAAACCGTTCCACCAGAAAGCTTTGTACGATTGAGAAATTGTCTTTTATAGAATCTTTGAGCGTATTTTAAGATAGAATCAATATGTGCCAAAATGATATCTTTGCTAAATTCATCTTGATTGTTTCGATACTCCATTCCAATTTTTTCATACAAATCCCACATAATCAATTCCTCACTTGGAGAAAGATGCAATGCCTCATTGATTTCATAATCAAAATAGCCGTATTTTCTAATCTCCTCGTGCATCGGATGTCCAAGAAAATAATCTTCGTGAATATAAATTACAAAGGCTTTTTCGGAAAGCTCAACATTGGTAATTTCCAAAACCTGTCTTGGTTTCACAAAAGACATAGAACCATTGTGATGGTCATACTTGGTTTTGCCATACAAAAAAGTCCCAGATTTGATTTTTTTGAGCGCAATCATATAAAAATCAGCCGTAAACTTACTTTCTCCCCACGAGCAAGTAGAAAGCTCTTGGCAGGTCAACAAGCTTATCATAGGATGCTCTGGTGGCGGATACCCACTTCGCTCATGTAATTCGGTTATGGTTTTGTAGTGCTCCATCGTATTTTTGACTGTAAAAAAGTCTATATCTTGTAAAACCTAAAAATGTGCAAGTTGCCATGTACTTATTCATGACAAAATGAGTCCTAGACTGAATCTTGCATTACTGGATACTAGTAGTTCACGTTGCACAATCCTAT
>NZ_JBMLSD010000337.1:0-5774 GCF_049240685.1 Flectobacillus sp. | reverse complement strand
GAGGTCTCGAGCGGATTCGAACCGCTGTACAAGCTTTTGCAGAGCTCTGCCTAGCCACTCGGCCACAAGACCCTTTTGTTTGGAATGCAAAATTAGGAATTCATGAGGCATTTACCAAATTTTTTGAGCAAAAAAAGATAAATACTTTATAAGACACTGATTTTCAAATAGTAATTATAACTAATATAGCACTATTTTTACGAATTGAGCATTAGAATAAAAGTAAAGGCAAACCCATTGCTGAGTTTGCCTTTGTGTGTATCTCTGAGTGTTGTTAACTTGATTAGAATTAGAAACGGAAGTGTGAGAACGCTTTGTTCGCTTCCGCCATGCGGTGTGTATCGTCTTTTTTCTTAACAGCAGCACCTTCACCTTTAGCAGCAGCGATAATTTCGCCAGCCAAACGATCTACCATTGTTTTTTCTCCACGCTTACGAGCATAAAGAATCAACCACTTCATACCTACTGACAATTTACGATCTGCGCGTACTTCTGTTGGAACTTGGAATGTAGCACCACCTACACGACGGCTTTTTACTTCTACAGCTGGCATTACGTTGTTCAATGCCTTCTTGAATGTTTCCAAACCGTTTTCTTTTGTTCTATCTTCAACTTTGTCTAATGCACCGTAAAAAATATTGAATGCCGTTGATTTTTTACCGTCGTACATCAAGTTGTTAACAAACTTAGTTACCATTACATCTCTAAATTTAGGATCTGGTAACACGTATCTTTTCTTTGGTTTTGCCTTTCTCATTGGAATTGTTAAGTTTTTAATGTTAGCCCAAGCTTCTGCTCTTAACATAGCATACTGGACTGTTTGTCTAATTTGAAATAGGATAATCTATGTAGTTGAAAATGATAATTTACATTTTCAAACTAACGAGTTTCAAATTTTCAAATTATTTTTTCTTTCCTTTTGTTGGAGCTGCTTGTACCTGACCTGGCTTAGGACGTTTAGCACCGTATTTAGAACGACGCTGACGACGACCGTTAACACCTGCAGTATCCAAGGCACCACGGATGATGTGGTAACGTACACCTGGTAAGTCTTTCACACGACCACCACGAATCAAAACGATTGAGTGCTCTTGCAAGTTGTGACCTTCACCTGGAATGTATGCGTTTACTTCTTTACCATTTGTCAAACGTACACGGGCTACTTTACGCATCGCAGAGTTTGGTTTCTTTGGCGTTGTAGTATATACCCTTGTACAAACGCCACGACGTTGTGGACAAGAATCTAAGGCTGGAGATTTTGACTTCCAAGTCATTTGCTCTCTACCTTTACGTACTAACTGTTGTATAGTTGGCATTTTGTCTTGTTGTTATTGAGATACACTTTCCTAATTTTGAAAGACTTTATGTGTATTTTTTTAAGAAAATAAACTGGCAGACTCTCAAATCAGGGGTGCAAAATTACGTAAAGTCTCTGATAAACAAAAGGTTTGATTCAATTATTTTATACATACTCTTAATAATTATCTCATAATTAAGCCATTGGATATTTTTTTGTATTTTTCTCATAAAAAAGAAAAAGGAATCTTATGCTCCTCGAAACACAAAACTCCTTTTGCTTTTTGATTAAAACATGAAAATTATTTTGTTAACTCAGTAGTATAAATAACCTTACCATTATGATTAACCACTTGGACATTAAGTTTATTACTATTCACTGAAAACACCATAAAGCCATATTCGTTGCTTGCCAGCTTACTTATTGGCAATGTGCCAATAGCAGTACTTTCTGATGCAGAGCCTGACACAAAATAGTGTGTTTTGTTAGGAGGCGGTAACAAATGCTGTAAGTCATGATCATGACCACAGATATAGGCATCCACTTGGTATTTATCTAGTATGCCCTTCAATGATGCTCTTACTGCCTTGGTATCATAGCTCTCTCTTCGTTTTTCGGTAGCTGTAAAGAGTGGATGATGCCCCACAACCAACTTCCATTTTACTTTTGGAGAAGTCGTTGATAATACTTTTTCTAGCCATTTTTTCTGAGCAGTACTATCTTGGCTAATTACATTGGGACCATAGTCTTTATTTTTATAAAAATCAGGAATCAATGGGTTGGTATCGATAAACGCCACTAACACCTCATTGCCCTCATCTATTTGGAAGGTTTTGGTGTAATAGCGAGCTGGCATTCGCCAACGACGACTAATTTTTGAATAGGCTACTTGCGCGTCTGGATTACCGCCGTAGTCATGGTTTCCTAAAACAGGATACCAATCCCACTGCAAAGAGAAAGCGGTGTAGATATCCTCAAAAGAATATTTCCAGAGTGGGTCAAACTCACTTTGAACCCCTCGTGGATAAAAATTGTCGCCTGTCGAAATCACAAATTCGCTACCTATTTGCTTTGCAACTTTTCCCATTTGATCTGCAACAGGTTTCTGGTGGTCTTCGCCAACACGCCCCCAATCGCCCATAACCAAAAACTTCAAAGTCCCTTCAATTTTTTGCACGTCCTGTGCTTTTGCTTTTGTAGCCAATAAACATATACTGGCAAGCAGGTAAAATACTTTTTTCATAATTTTTTAGAAAATTAAGTTTGTGTACTTCAACAATTGTCATAACATAGCTGTTCAAATGTTCTGCCTGCCAATGGTTGCAATACAAAGATAATCTTAAAATTGTACTCAATAGTCTATCAAAATTAGACTTCTATTGAGAATATTCTATGACTATCTGCAAGGATTTAACAATACTATATTATTAAAGTAATACAACTTGATTTTTTCCCTAAATAAAAAAACAAAAAAGCCTATGTTGTTGACATAGGCCTAAGATTTTATAAACTTCTTACTATCCCTAGCTCTAATCCGCGAAGCTCAGCTAAACCACGTAAGCGACCAATAGCGGTATAACCTGGGTTAGTACGTTTTTCAGGATTTAGGTCATCTAACATACGATGTCCATGGTCTGGACGGAAAGGCAAACGATAATCTGTTCTACCGTCTGAGATACGCTTGCGTTGTTCTAAAACAAGACCCTTCATCACACCATACATATCTACATCGCCATCGAGGTGGTCGGCTTCGTAGAAATTCCCCTCAGCATCACGCTTGGTGGCACGTAGGTGAATAAAGTTGATACGACTTCCTAGGCGTTCGACCATACCTGCTAGGTCATTATCTTCACGAACGCCATAACTTCCTGTACAGAAACACAGACCGTTATTAGTGCTTTCGTAAGCTGCTAATAATTGTTGCGCATCGCTTTCGGTACTTACCACTCTTGGTAAGCCCAAAATTGGATAAGGAGGATCATCGGGGTGGATGGCAAGATTGATGCCTGCCTCTTCTGCTGCTGGAGTGATAGCTCTGATAAATTCATAAAGATTGGCACGCAATTCTGCATCTCCAACTTCTTTGTAGGTGTCTAATACTGCTGCAAATTCTTCTACGGTAAAACTTTCTTCGCTACCCGGCAAACCTGCTATAATATTACGAATTAGCTTGGTTTTGGCAGCTTCACTTGCTTGATTATACCAAGCGTGAGCTTTTTGTAATTGAGTTTCTGAATAACTATCCTCTGCGCCTTTTCTTTTTAGGATAAATACTTCAAAAGCTGCAAATTCGGTAGCATCAAAGCGTAGGGCCGTAGACCCATCGGCCAATGGATAATCCAAATCGGTACGAGTCCAGTCCAATACAGGCATAAAATTGTAACACACCGTGTCAATGCCTGCTTTGCCAAGGTTGAGCAAACTCTGTTTGTAATTTTCGATGTATTGCAAATAATTGCCGGAGCGTTTTTTGATATCCTCGTGTACAGGCACGCTTTCTACTACAGAAAAACTAAGTCCTGCTTTTTCTATCTCGGCTTTACGAGTCAAAATTTCTTCTAATGACCAAACTACGCCATTGGGCAGATGGTGAAGTGCTGTTACGATACCTGTAGCTCCTGCTTGACGAATATGTGCCAACGATACAGGGTCTTTTGGACCAAACCAACGAAATGTTTGTTCTAAGGGCATTTTAAGATTGATTAGGATGAAAAGATGCGATTAATTTATAAAGGCAATCTTTGTTTTTTTTTACCCAATCATTCCTAAGAAAGATTTAAAGAATAGGCATGAGGGCAACAAGTTGCCCCCTGTGATTTAGAGATTAAAGCTTATTTGCTACGAGAATAATTTGCTACATAATCAGGTACTGGCGTTTGATGACGCATAAGTGGATCAGTAATTGGTGCTTGTGCAACTTGTTGTAAGGGTAAAACTCCTGCCCAAACTGGCAATTCATAATCTTCTTCATCGTCGCTAGGATTACCTACTCGTACTTTAGCCGAAGCTTTTTCTAATGAAAACGCCAAGACCATTGTTTTCTTCATTTCGGAAGCCTCTGGCTGACGAACTTCTGCCCAACGACCTTTGATAACATGTTCGGTAAAAGCTTCTAAAGCATCCCATGCTTCTTGTTCATCGCTAATAAGTTCAGCTTGTGCAAATACCACCACAGAACGATAATTGACCGAATGATGAAAAGCAGAACGAGCTAATACCAAACCATCCAACAACGAAACAGAGATACAAACCTCGCGACCATCGGCAAGGCTTCGCATAAAATGGCTTCCTACAGACCCATGAATATAAAGCTTATTGCCTATTCGACAATATCCTGTTGGTATCATCATAGGTTTCCCATTTTCAACGTAAGCAACTTGACAAACCAATCCTTCGTCGAGGATACTGTAAATTTGTTCGGAGTCATAGCTGGCTCTTTTTGCTAATCGACTTGGTTTTAAATTAACCTCTTCCATAAGTTCTTGTAAATATGTATAAGTAATTACACAAAATTAAATTTTAGTGCTCGGCTTTAGGCTGTAAGCCGTAGGCGGTGGGCTTTGGAAAAAAGCATAGCTGTGGTTAATAAAAATATTTTAACACTCCGTGCCTGTTGCCTGTTGCCTTGTCCCTAAACACATAACTTAAATATTATTCTGCTCGATTACTTAATTAACAGATATATTGATAAATCATATTGCAAATTTCTATCTTTACTGGCATAGTTCATTAGTCCAGTTACAAATAGCAATACAGTCCAGATGCAAATTCCATATAAGTCTATTTTGGTATTAGAGCGTGGTTCGTCAGTGCCATTATATGTGCAACTTTCCAATGCTTTTATTCAGCATATTCAAAGCGGTATTATTCCAAAAGGAAGCAAACTTTTGGGTTCACGTCCATTGGCAGAATTATTAGAAATAAATCGTCAGACAGTCATTCAGGCATTCGACGAAATGCAATCGCAAGGATGGATTGAAGTTTTACCCAAAAAAGGGGTTTTTGTCAGTAATCAACTCCCAATAATTCAGGCAAAAGAGTTTACTTCTACTCAAATAAAGGAAACAAGTGAAAAAGATAGCATCCTAATCAAGCGAGCTTCGGGTTTATTTTTACCTAAATTAATTCATCATCGGCTTGCCTTCAATGATGGCTTGCCCGACCCACGCTTGGCTCCGAGGGAGGCATTGGCCAAACGTTATGCACATTATATCAACTACGCCGAACCAGCTTTATTAAATTATACGGAGGTTTATGGCTTGCGCCGTTTTCGAGAAAATTTGGCCACATTACTCAATCAAACTAGAGGGCTTTCTATTACTGCTCATCATATCCTAAGCACACGAGGAAGCCAAATGGGGATTTATTTGTTGGCTCATGCGTTCATCTGTTCGGGCGATTTGGTTGTAGTTGGTGAGCTAAGTTATCAAGCAAGCAACCAGACATTTGAGCATTTTGGAGCAACCATGATAACCAT
>NZ_JBMLSD010000336.1:0-13889 GCF_049240685.1 Flectobacillus sp. | reverse complement strand
TTTTTGTTTTTAGGCACAAGGCAACAGGTACAAAGGAAAGAGTGTTAATTTTTTTTAGTAACAATAGAAATGTTTTTGTCGACTGCCGATGGCCGAAAGCTTTAAAGTTAAATAGGAGTCATCACTAAGGTAGGGTTTTGGTGAATGAACAAATTACTAATGATAAAGATTTGAATCCTAGCAGTAGAGCTGTCATGAATGCGCCTTAAACAGAGTAAAAATTTTCATTAAAAAAGCGGTCGGAAAATAACTTTCGACCGCTTTTTTAATGAAAACCTAAAGAAAAATCTCAATTTTAAGATTCGGGATGATTCATGATTTTTAAACAAAGCCTAACGAATCATCCTAAGTTAATCATTCGAGATAACGAATATTTTAGATATTGATATTTTTCTTATTGAGGATTCTGAACAACCACACCATTTGTGTTATTGATTTCATCCTGAGGAATCAAGAATATCCATCTCTTGTCGCCAGCAGGTACATCCATTACCCCGTTTGTATAGGCTGCATTATGGTTACCACCGTTACGGTTCAAGGCAGCGTTTGTACGTTTTAAGTCATAGAAACGGAAGCCTTCACCCCAAAGTTCAACACGACGTTGAGTCATGATTTCTTCGATTAAGGCATCGCCTGTCTTCGTCGATTTTACATAAGAAGGGTCACGATTAACAGCCAAAGGATAAAGAGCCTCAGCAGCAGCAGCATTGTTTCCTGAGCGAGCCAAAGCTTCAGCCTCAATCAAATACATTTCGGCCGCACGCATATATGGCACATCCCCGATACTTAAACTTGCATCTGCAACTCTAAATTTCTTTGGATGGTAGGCAAATCTGTTGAAGTTAGAAGCAGGAAGAGGGAAATCAACGGTGTTTTTGCCGGTTGGGTCCCACAATTTCTTGCGAATATCAGTATCAGAAATTTTATTGTAAAGTACCGAGAACATCACCTTTGGAGTTGAACGAATAGCCGTTGAACTAAAGTTGTTCGACATATAAGCAAAGAAAGAATAGAAGTAGTTGGTCTGGTCTGCTACAATTCTCGATGCCCACATCCATTCAGCATTTGAATAGTTGTTGAAACCACCTAGATAGTCTGTATTAGACATCAAACTAAATCCTGTTCTTGCTTCCTTCGCTAAGGTAGCGGCGTTAGTCCAGTCTTGTTGAGTAAGCGCCACACGCGCTTTGATACCTTTGGCTACATTGACATTGAAGTGAGACTTATCCAAACGAGTATAACCTGAAAACAAAGCAATTGCATCGGTTAAGTCTTTGTTTATTTGCGTATACACCTCAGCAACAGTAGCACGTGGTGTTGGGGTAGTTTTTGGTTCGAGCACCAACGGAACGCCCAATCCATTATTTGCAGCACCAGCCACGAAGCGTTCGCCAAATAGCTGTACCATTTGGAAATATGCCCATCCACGGTAAGTTAAAGCCTCTGCTTTGATGGCATTTTTATCTGCATCAGTACCTTCTGCTTTATCAATGTTCGCAATAATCATATTGGCGTTACTGATAATCATATAGTAGAAAGTGTAGCTATAGTAACAGATAGAGCTATTGGCAGTACGGTGACTAATCCATTGATATTCATTTCTCAAACCTGCATTCGAGACGTTAGGGAATACAAGGTCTTCGCCCATGATATCTGTGTATAGCATGTTACCCGACTGTCCACCTTGAGGCTGAACACTAAAAATTTGTGAGTACATCAAACGGTGAATACCGTTCAAGGCAGCCCAAGCATTTTTAGTTGTTTTAAAAGCATCTACTGTAGCAACCTGGTCTGTAGGTGCTGTTTCGAGATAATCCGATTCGCACGCAGATAATGACAATACCGTCATTAATCCTAGAACGCCTTTTTTTAGTATATTTTTCATTTGCTTTTTTCTCTTTTATGAATATTTCCTAATTAAAAACCTAAACGAGCACCAATTGACATAACTCTGTTGAAGTTATAGGTGTTGTCTACTGTACCATTGAATGAACCAGTTACGTTCATTCCTTTTCTAGCTGACAATAAGCCAAGGTTTTCGCCTGAGAAATAGACGCTTGCATTTTTAGCACCAATTTTAGCCAACCAGTTTGAAGGGATTTTATACGTAAGTGTTACGTTATTCAACATTAAAAAAGAAGCATCCGTTAAGTATCTTGAACTACCGCCAGTTTGGTTCGTGATGTTTCCGTTATCAAAACGAGGAACGTCTGTTACATCACCTGGTTTTTGCCAACGTCTCAATGCATCTACATGTAATGCGTTACCATAAGTACCGCCATGCATCAATGAACCGTAAGCCGAGTCATATACCTTGCCACCTAGTTGGTAGGTCAATTGTACGCTCAAGGTAAAGTTTTTGTAAGAGAAGTTGTTGTTCAATGAACCATATACATCTGGAATAGAAGATGTACCATTATAACGCTGATTAGCTTCAGCCAAAACAGTTGTAACAGTATCAGCACCAATTACTTTACCATTCGTAGTCAAGATGTTTGTTTTGTATAAAGCATTACCAGTTTCAGAATCAACACCATAGAATTGACGCAAGTAGAAATCATAGATTGAATGACCAACACTATACCCTTTTGAACCAGAGATAATTAGAGGTTGATTGTCTGGCATCTTTGTGATTTGGTTCTTCAAAGTTGTTGCGTTGAGTGTTGCTGAATATTTAAAATCACCAGTATTGATAATATCACCCGTCAATTGTAATTCAAAACCTCTATTGTAAAGATTACCAATATTCTGTGGTGTTGTAAATCCACCAGAGGTTGTACCTCCAGATGATAAAGGAAGAGGCACATTAAAGATCAAACCATCTGTTTCACGATTAAAATACTCAATGCTACCAGACAATTTACCCTTAAACAAACTGAAATCAACGCCTAAGTCAAAGTTGTTTGCTGTTTCCCAAGTCAAATTTGGATTTGGAATAGATGCTTGAGTAAATCCTGGCTCTGCGTTGTTATTTCTTCCTAAATTGTATAGGGCTTGATATGGGTAATACAAAGAGTTGCCATTGGCATCGTTGAGACGGTCATTACCTACAACACCATAAGAAGCTCTAACTTTTAACAAATCAATCCATTTTACATCAAAGAAATCTTCTCTCTCGATATTGTAAGCACCACCAACTGACCAGAAGTTAGCCCAACGTACAGCAGGAGCGAAACGAGAGTTACCATCACGACGGATAGAAGCATTCAGAATATACTTTTTGTCAAAGTCATAATTAGCTCTAGCAAAGAAGCTTTCTAACGTATAGTTGTCTTCATAAGACGATACCCCCAAAACTGTAGCAAAGTTTGGTAGTTCGGTAATTCCGTCAACAATAATTCCTGAACGAGAACCCGTCAAATAGTTATATTTATATGTAAAGTTCTCATGACCTCCCAATACATTAATATGATGTTTATCAAAGGTTTTGTCATATTCCAACAATTGGTTCCAAGTATAGTTGGTAGTACGGTACAAGTAGTGGTACGCGCGACCTGCTGGAGCACCATCCCCAATCGTTGGGTTATCGTAAGTACGGTAGTGTGTATCTTGCAAATCAAAGCTCAAGTTTGTTGTAGCTTTCAAAAATGGTAAAATAGTGATTGTAGCAAAAGTACGTGCACCTATCAAACCACGGATTTGGTTACGTTGATTTAATTCATTTTCCCAAATTGTATGACGACCACTAGAGTTTGGTCTTGAGTCTCCCATGTCATATACCTTGTTTCCATTGGCATCCAATACGTAAGCACCTGTTGTTGGGTCATGTTTGTAAACAGGATAAATAGGAGCCATAAAACGTGAAATAAAAAATGGGTTGATGAATGAAGAACCACCATCCGAACCAGCATCGATATTTGCCATGCTGTACGAACCATTCAAGTTCAAGCCAGTTTTCAACCATTTTGTAGCTTGTGTATTTACACTAACACGGCCTGTAAAGCGCTCAAAGTCAGATTTTAATAAATAACCTTGTTCTTTTGTATAACCTAATGAAACAAAATAGTCGGACTTACTAGTACCACCATCATAGTTGATGGTATAGTTTCTTCTGCTTTTTCCACCTTGCTGCACTGCATTTGCCCAGTTCAAATCTTCTGGATACAACAACTGTGCATTAGGATTTAGTTGACCATTTACGTCAACAATTTGATTGGATGCAACATTGAATGGATTATAACCACCCAATAAATTGTAGATACCGGCATAAGTTCTACCGCCGTAAGAAGTTGTCAAACCCGAAGCAATACTGCTAGCAATATCTTGTGGTACTTTTGATGAACCGTAAGCCAATGTATTACGATATACTTCCCACATCAAAGGATAGTATTGTTGAGCACTCACTGTTTCGTACTCAGGTAAACCTCTTGCAATCACACCGACCGATGCACTAACATTGAAGTTGTTACGTCCTTCTTTACCTTTTTTAGTCGTAATCATAATTACTCCATTGGCACCTCTCGAACCATAAATTGCAGTTGTAGCAGCATCTTTCAAAACTGAGATAGATTCGATATCGTCTGGGTTCAAGGTAGATGTACTACCATTAAAAGGTACACCATCTACCACATAAAGCGCATTGTTTGATGCCGAAAGTGAACCAAATCCTCTTACACGAATAGTTGGTTCAGAACCCGGAGCACCACCAGATAACGTAGCCTGAACCCCTGGAGCAGCACCTACAAGGGCGTTCATTACGTTTGCCACTGGCTTAGTTGCAATTACGTCTTTACTAATTTGCGCCGACGAACCAACGTGAGTAGATTTATTGACTGTACCATAGCCAACGATAAGTACTTCGTTCAACATTTGCGCATCCCCTTCAAGCGAAACATTAATAGTTGTACGGTTTTGGATTTCAATTTCTTGTTTGGTGTACCCTACAGATGAAATAACTAGCGTGCCATTTCCATTGGCAGCGATACTAAATTTACCATCCTTATCGGTGGTAGTTCCTTTAGTAGTACCTTTTAGTACAACTGTAACACCGGGCAAGGCTGTACCATCTTCTTTCGAAGAAACAACCCCCTTTACGGTAGTTTGAGCTTGGGCATAGCCACAAGTCAACACAAACAGAAATAATACGAGAAAGTTTCGTAAACGATTACTCATTTTTCGTGTGTTTAAGTTAGTTGATAAAGAAAATACAAAAATTAGCAATTGAAGATATCTATGAAAAGTACCAAAAATAATGAAGTTTGATAGGTAGCTGAGGTTTACCGAAAAAATTAAGTATGGTGTTTTTTATAAATATCAAAATAAACTTACTGCTCTGTAAGTAAAAGGCAGAAACTTTATTGCTCGATGGTAAAAGTAGCGGATTTTTTACTAAATCTTTACATTTAGATAATAAAAATTGTTCTTGAATGGTGCTTTTTACTAAATTTTACTTCTATTGTTTTTTTGAATGATACTGGTTATCCTGATTTTTCGTCACTTATATTCATAAAAAAAGCCTTAATTCAACGGTCTACAGATGTTGAATTAAGACTCTTATAAACTTAATTTTGTCTTATTTTGGTTTGCTAAAATATTGTTTTGAATATTGGTAAAATACTAAATTATTATTCGCCTATTTGCGATTTGTATAATATAAATCGTGCTTCAATCACTAATAACGACTCAGTTATCAAGTCGCATAGTTCCAGAATTTCGGCTTCTGAAAATAGAAGAAAGAAATGTTGTAATGGAGTTTTGAATAATAACTCTTTTCCGTGTGAACTTGCGTACTCGTAGAAGCCAATTTTTTTCTCCATTACAGCTTTAAACTGTTTTAGCTCTTCTAAAGAAAGTGCAAAAAGTAAATTTTTGTAAGAAAGGTTATATTGATTGCAACAGGTGCAATGGCTGACAAAGGCATTTTCTTTTTCTAGGATGCTTTGGGTTTGATGTTCTTGATGACGCATGATATATACGTTTTTGTTTTTTTAATCAAAATTTACTTCGATAGGTATTCACAATAATATCCTATTCCTTTTAGAGCAGTGCTGATGCACTGTGGGTTTATCAACTCTTCAGACATGACAGATAGCGCATGATTAAAATCTGAAAAATCAATACTAAATGATTTGATTCCGAGTGGCTTTAAAGCTTCCCAGACAGATTGTATGCCAATGGGCGATTGTATATCTGTTCTAAACATTAAGATATTCATAGCTATATTGTTTTTGTTTAACTATTTGATTAATAGATAGTTGATTTGTTCCTCAGTTGAATGATGTGACAAATATATTCTATTATTTAGAATCATTCCAAATAAAAACGTCAAATTATTTGTATTTAGTCTAAATAAATAATAATTTTGTTTCACCAAAGCAGGCATAGACTGATGTTAATTCAGCACTGGGGCTTTGTTGAGTAGGGCTTGCGGGCACACCAATATTTTGAAAACTCTCAAATATTTTTTATGATGAAGTACATTTATTATTCTTTGATGCTATTGATGTGTTCGTATATATCAATGGCACAAAACGCTGTATTGAAAGGTCAGGTCAAAACTAAAGAAGGAAAACCCGCCGAATATGTGAATGTAATTTTGCGCGGGACTAATAAAGGCGTTGTTACAAATGAGTCTGGTAATTTCGAAATTCAAGGGATTAAGGCAGGAAACTATATCGTTCAAGCTAGTTTTGTGGGTTTGGAGGCCGTTCAACAAAAACTAAATTTGAGCGCAGGACAAACGTACGAAATTTCTCTTACCTTACCCGAAAGTGCCAAAGAGCTACAGGAAGTTATTGTGAATTCTAATCCAAGTAAATATGTAACTGATTATCCTTCAATATCTTTAAGATTAAAAACCCCTTTACTCGAATTACCTCAAAACATCCAAGTTGTTACAAAGCAATTATTACAAGATCAACAAATTTTTGATATGCTCGAAGGGGTAACACGTAATGTAAGCGGTGTTACTCGCCTCGAGCATTGGGACAACTACGCCCTACTAAATATGCGAGGCTCTCAGATTGCGGCTTTTCGTAATGGGATGAATGTACAAATGGCTTGGGGGCCTCTTGTCGAGGACATGAGTATGGTAGAGCGAATTGAGTTTGTAAAAGGACCAGCTGGATTTATGCTCGCCAATGGCGAACCCGCGGGATTTTATAACGTAGTAACTAAGAAGCCAACAGGTATTACTCGCGGGGAAGTAACTGGAACAATTGGAAGTTTTGATACTTATCGTACAACCTTGGATTTGGACGGAAAGCTGACAAATGATGGAAAATTACTGTATCGTCTCAATATCATGGGGCAGTCGAAGGGCTCGCATCGTTTGTTTGAGCACAATAATCGAGTATCAGTGGCACCAGTTATCAAGTACCAAATTTCTCCCAAAACTTCTTTGACCGCTGAGTATACTTATCAATATAACCAAATGTCGATGATTGGATCCAATTACTCTTTTTCAAAAAAAGGCTACGCCGATTTACCAGCAAGTTTTACAACGGCTGAGAAAAATATGGATCCAACAAATATCAATGACAATACCATTTTCCTAACTTTTGCGCATGCTTTTAATCCTAATTGGAAGTTTACAGGCCAAGTGGCTTATATGAATTACAGCCAAGTAGGACAGTCGATGTGGCCTTCGGGTTTTTCTGCCGATGGTGATACACTTTATCGCAAAATGTCAATCTGGGACGTACTGGGTCAAAACAAATTGGGGCAATTTTTTGTAAATGGAGATTTCAAAACAGGCTCTATCAAACATCTTTTGCTTGGAGGAACCGATATCGGTTACAAAGATTATTATCATGATTTTGTGGCGGCAAAAGACATTACCCCATTGGCAATTTACAATCCACAATATGGTATTACTCCCGAGTCGGTATACCCTGTGTACGACAGAAGTAAAGGCTTGAAAGAACGTGGCGTTCATTATTATCAGAAATACTATGCATTTTATGTACAAGATGAAATTCATCTAATAGAGAATAAACTCAGACTGACCTTGGCTGGGCGCTATACATCATCCACCGATGGAAATCCTTATGCTGGCGAAGCCGTTGGCAATAAATTTACGCCACGCGTGGGTTTGAGCTATTCACTCGACAAACATACTTCGGCCTATGCGGTGTTTGATGAAGCGTTTATTCCTCAGGCAGGGGCAGGTCAAAATGGCGCAAGTTTTAAGCCAATCACTGGAAACAATAAGGAGATTGGCTTGAAAAGAGAATGGCTCGGAGGATTGTGGACTACCTCGGTAGCGGCATATAATATTACTAAAAATAATGTACTCACTGCCGACCCGAGTAACCCTAACTTCTCGGTGCAATTAGGACAAACTCAAACGAAAGGGGTTGAGTTTGACCTTCGTGGACAAATTCTTCACGGATTAGACCTAACCCTAAACTATGCTTATACCAACGCAAAAGTCACTAAAGATACCAATCCCCAAAATGAAGGTGTCGACGTGCCAGGTTCAACCAGAAATATAGCCAATGCTTGGTTGTCGTATAAGGCTACCAATGGAAAACTGAAAGGCTGGGGCCTTTCGTTGGGAGCGCAATACCAAAATGGCCGTTCGTCTTGGTATGTATTTGACGGAACAACACAACCTTTGAAAGATTATTTCAAAATGGATGGGGCTGTTTCATACCAAATCAATAAGTTGTCGTTTGCCCTGAATATCAATAATTTACTCAATGCCTATTTGTATTCGGGGGCATATTATAATTGGGGTGGTTTTTACTATTACCAAACAGAAGCACTGCGTAATGCTCGTTTGACCGTAGGGTATAAGTTTTAATTATGGAGGCATCCTTCCAATAGGAGGGATGCTCTTTTATTGATTATGGATTTAAAATTTTTCTTTCATGAATTTTAAAAAACTTATCGGAAAAGTTCATTTATTCTTGGGTTTGACTTCAGGGATTATTGTTTTTATCATCAGCATAACGGGTTGTTTGTACGCTTTTCAGGAAGAAATACAAAACTCAATAGAGAAGTTTCGCTTTGTAACACCCCAAAAAACAGCCATACTGCCTCCTTCTCAATTGCAGCAAATAGCCACAAAAACATTACCTACTAAGCATTTGCATGCGATTATGTACGGAACTCCTGACCAATCTGTGCAAGCGATATTTTATCATTTTGAGCCGTATCACTATTTTTTAGTATATATCGACCCATATACTGGCGAAGTATTGCATGTAAAAGATATGTCAAAAGATTTTTTTAGATGGGTGCTCGACGGGCATTATTATTTGTGGCTGCCTCCCAATATTGGGCAACCTATTGTTGCCTCAGCAACTCTCGTATTTTTTGTGCTGTTGATTACAGGAATTATACTTTGGTGGCCCAAAAATAAAAGTGCCGCCAAACAACGATTTTCTATAAAATGGAATGCCCAATGGCGTCGAAAAAATTATGATATTCATAATGTCCTTGGGTTTTATTCTTCTTGGATGATAGTTGTATTAGTGATTACGGGCCTAGTGTGGGGATTTCAGTGGTTTGCCAAAGGTGTTTACTTAGGAATTGGAGGTAAAAAATCTCTCGAATTTGTTGAGCCTTTATCAAAAAAAGTACCTACAAATAATTCCGAAAAAAATGTTGATAGTATTTGGAAAAAAGTTTTACTAGATTCTCCGAACGCTGTTTCGGTTGAGGTACATGTTCCTGAAACTGATTCTTCGGCGATTGCAGTAAATGTTAATTATAAAAAAGGGACATACTGGACAACAGACTATCGTTATTTTGACCAATACACCCTAAAAGAGCTTCATGTTTCACATTTGTATGGCCGTTTTGCAGATGCTACGGCAGCAGATAAGCTATTCAGAATGAACTATGATATACATGTTGGGGCTATTTGGGGAATAACCGGGAAGGTTTTTGCCTTTTTATTAAGCCTAATTTCCGCTAGTTTACCTATCACAGGTTTTATGATATGGTGGGGTAGAAAAAATAAAAAGAAAGATTTTTCTGATAAAAAAAATCCATATAAACAGCTAGTGGTCAAATAGATACCTTTTAGAAAAAAATATTTACAGTTTAAGAAAAGCCTACCTCTAATCCTTTATTTCGCTTGCGAAAAACCTATCTATTTATTTTGGGTAGGTTTTTTTTTATCTTGTCAAAAAATCTTAAAACTATGTCTCACATAACATTTCCCGAAAAAACTATTCTGATTTGCGATGGTAGCAAGTGCGGAAAACATAAAGAACTGCGAAAGTTCTTTAAGGAGTCTATCAAGGAGCATGGACTCAAGGATAAGATTGAAATTGTAAAGATTGAATGTACAGACCGCTGTAAGCATGCCCCAATAGTCTGTTTTCAACCACAAAATCAATGGTTGTCTGAGGTTAGTATTTGGCAAGCAGATACACTTTTCAAAAAATTTATATTAGAAAAGTAATATTTAAAGATAGGAATGAAACATAAAAATCTGTAAGAGCACTTTGGCTTCCCGCCTAAAAACTCAAACTTAATATTATGTATTAGGCAACAGGCACAAGGCAAAGAGTAAGTAAAGAGACGTTATTAGTTAATAGTATATCAGTTATTGTAATATATTCATAATCAAAAGGTTATTCTCAACTTTTACCTTTGAGTCACTTTTGATTTAATCTTTCCTGCTAATAACTTATTAAATTGTATTAAAGTAAAGTTTTTGCCGAATGCTCAAAGCTGAAAGTCTTAAGCCGTAGGCAAAAGGTCTTTATAATTTCATGAAAAATGCTTCTTTTCTTTAGCTTACTGCTTACTGCCTAAAGCCTATAGCCTATTATAGCCTAGTATAGCCTAAAAAACTAAATTTTATTTTGCGAGATAACTTAATAAAGGCCTATCGGGGATTCTGCGGTTTTATAGGACTAAAATTTTAAAGTAAGGATATATTCAGAAAGCAAATCAGTAAGGCAAAATATAATTTAGGTTGTGTGCTATAGGCACAAGGCAAATCGTATAAAATTGTTTTTTATCTATTTTTGCCTAATGCCTATGGTTTACAGCCTAAAACCCATCACTGATAAAATTAAAATATTTGTAAGTACTAAGTGTTGATAGTTAGAGCTTTACATTCGTAATTCACAACTCATCATTCAGCACCAATACTTGTACAGAATCCCCAATTGACCTTTGGAATTACTACTGTATATAGTTGGTACGTTTGCACAGACGCAATACAGCATTAATTCGCGCTTGCACTTCAAATGGATTAAATGGTTTTTCGATAAAATTATCGGCTCCCAAGTTCATACATTCAATACGATCTTTACTTTCGGAGCTTGCTGTGAACATTAGAATAGGTAGAGTGGAAAAAAGGTGACTTTGGCGGAGTTTTTTAATAAGCTCTTTTCCATTCAATAGAGGAAGATTTAATTCGGTTATTAGGAAATCGATGTCTGCACCCGAATTCAAATAATCAATGGCTTCGTAGCCGTTGCTTTTCTGAATAATGTCAAACTCTGTTCCTAAAAAATGGTCGAGGATAACTTTCGTAGAATCAGACTGATCTACAACAAGAAGTTTCTTTTTTGAATTCATCACAATAATGGCTGGTAAAGTTAAGGATAAAATACTTAGATACTCTTGAGCCTCCTTATCAGTGGTACTGCAAGAATATTGATTTTATCGCAATAATCATGCCTTAAGTGAAGAAAATATGATTTGTGTTTTAAATTGTGATTAAAAATTTTAAAAAACATCAAAAATATAATCGCAAATTATCTAGTTTTTTAAAGTCAAATACAATCCTTCAGGTCTTTGGGCGTCATCGTTCCAGCGCTTGAGCGAGTCTTTGGAAAATAAGTATTCTTCTAGAAAGTTGATTTCTAGGTAATTATAGGTTTTGTCTTCTTTCAAATTTCCTACGCTTTGTTCAACAATCGGAATCCAAGTCCCAGAATTGAAAAATGCCTTATTTTCATGAAATATTTGCATAGGGTTGTGGGTATGCCCCATCGTAATTACTTCTAACTCTGGATATTTTTTAAAAATTCTTGGAGCTTCTTGCGATAAGTCGTCGGGCTCTTTGAGATTGAAGATTCCTACAAACTGACCTATTATATAGGATAAAACCAAAGTACCTAAGTTTTTCAAGAAACCAAGATTCCCCCAATCTCCTTTTAGGTTGATATTCATGATATCCTTGTACATCAAAAAAATAGTGAGTGCCACTGGTAGCATGATTATGCCAATGAAGGTTAGCGCTTGTCCAAATACATAAGCAAAGGCTTTTTTATCAACAAATTTTAATAATGCCAACATTCTTTTGGTAAGAATTTCGATGGCCAAAGGAAATCTTTCCTTTAAGAGAATAGCGAGAATATTGCTAGTTGGACGGATATTATCAAGAAAAGGATAGGCAATTTCTATACGGTTGAGCAGGTATCTATTGATAAATGAACCCAATGGTAACCTTAGCTGTCCACTCAGATTACCCTCCAAGGTAGGTGTTCCAACCACATGGGCGTATTTGTCATATCGATGCCCGTGTTCAATGTAGAGTTTTTTGTTAATAATAACAGCGTCTTGAATAAACGATATTTTACCTAAGATTAATCTGTTATGCATAACGGCAATTTCGTTTAGTTTTAGGGAAAAATATTCCTGCACCTTTTCCCAGTGCCATTCCAAATCATGATTTCCTTTTATAATCAAGAGCTCTTTGTTTGGACAACTCAGCCATTCGGTTAAAGCTAGAAATACCTTTTGGTGACCTGCCATAACTTTTTCTAATTTCCAGATACATTTAAAATCATCAGTCTTGAACCCATAAACCTTTTCATCTTCGCTAAAACTAGCTTTGAGTTCCTCGAGGGTTCTTTGAATATGAACTTTTTGTAAAATATTTTGCCATTCCATATAATCAAAATGCAGAACCTCGGCTTCTGTAAAAATGACTCTTAGGAAATCGATAAAATCGCCATTTATGACAAGGGTGGCGGCCTCGTTTTGATATTTGTTTAGATGAAACTCAATCCAACGATAGAAGGCATCATCCGCAAAAAAGTTTTCTGTTCCTGCAATCATTCCAGAAGGTTCTTTTCCCCGGGCGATATGCAAATCGCTGATAACTAAAAAATGTGCTGCAGAGGTGTTGAGGTTCTCTACTTGATGTAGCTCGTTTGGTAAACTATATTGGAGTGCCATGGTATATAAATTTTCTTAAATTTCTTGAAAAAAAAGAGCAAAAAAAAATTGGTTTTAGACTTTTCTAAAACCAATTTTTTCCGAATCGATGTTAAATGTAAGCTGTAGGCATTCGGTAAAAGCTCTCTATTATTTCATAAAAAACACCTTTATTTTTTAGCTTATGGCCTAAGACCTATATTCTATGGTAAGTAGGTGAACAAAATTGGATTTAGACACAAGGCAACAGTCACGAGGCAAAGAGTGTTAAAATGTTTTTTTTAGTAACAATAGATATGTTTTTGTCGAATGCCTATGGCTGAAAGCCCTACGACCTATGCTCAAAAATTAATTTTTATTTTGCGTGCTAACTTAGAGAATATGAATGTAATCATATATTTATCACAAAATCTAATTGCATTCGTATTACAAAAGTTAATGTAAGATACCACCATTTTATTCACTCATAGCACTAGTTAATTTGGAGCTATTGGGATATCGTATTTTTACCAAAAAATGTAATACACATCTGGCACCCAAAGAACAAATATTAATTACTTAAGTTAGTACGCAAAATAAAGTTTAAGATTGTGCTTTAAGCTTTCAGGTATCGGCTTTTGGCAGTGGGCTATGGGAAAAATGTATGTCCGTGGTCGTTAAAAATATTTTAGCACTCCTTGCCTTGCGCCTGTTGCCTTGTCCCTAAAACACAAAACTTAAATATAATTCAGCACGATTACTTATTTACCTGCACTAATTGCCAGCAATTCTTTATCATGATGATTTTTTACTTCTATCTTATTGTCGAAAAGCAT
>NZ_JBMLSD010000335.1:0-11614 GCF_049240685.1 Flectobacillus sp. | reverse complement strand
AATTCAGGAGTAGAATTTGCTTGTCAATTTGAGTACGTTTGTACTCAAACGCGCGAAAGTAGTCGTACCAAAATATATCCTTTTTTACCATGTCAAAAAGCCGTAAACCCTCCAAACCCACCAAGCCACTATTGCCCAAAACCGACACTAATCACTCATCCGTTCCAAAGAATGGCACGCCCAACTGGCTACTGTATGCTGGTATCGCAGTCTTGTTGCTGGCCGTGCTGATTGCTTTTTCGGGAGGATTTAGTCATCAATTTGTGGATTGGGACGACCATGTTTATATCGAAAAAAACTATTTAGTAACCCAACCTTCGGGGCATTGGCTCGAAGCCTGGCAAAGTCATGTGGCGCTCAACTATCATCCTCTAACAATATGGTCATTGATGATAAATGCAAGTATTTGGGGTAGCACTTCAGCCAAATCTTTTATTGTTACCAATTATCTCCTTCATAGCCTGAACGTGCTACTGGTAGGATATTTGGCTTTTTTG
Source organism: Flectobacillus sp. (assembly GCF_049240685.1). Classification (NCBI taxonomy): domain Bacteria; kingdom Pseudomonadati; phylum Bacteroidota; class Cytophagia; order Cytophagales; family Flectobacillaceae; genus Flectobacillus; species Flectobacillus sp. Next base: position 11,117 of record NZ_JBMLSD010000335.1, on the reverse strand, counting down.
TTGAGCAAAAAAAATACCATGGTTGCCTTTTGGGTTGCGCTTATTTATGGGGTTCATCCCATGCGTGTAGAGTCGGTCACGTGGGTGTCGGAGCGCAAAGATGTGCTGTATGGCATGTTCTTTTGGGCGGCTTGTGTGTGTTACGTTCAGTATTTGAGTCATAAAAAAACATCCAAACTTATTTGGACTTGGGTATTATTTGTTTTGTCCTGTCTATCCAAAGCCCAAGCTGTAGTTTTGCCTGTGGTGTTGCTATTGTTAGATTATTGGTATGATAGAAAATTTGACTTAAAAATCTTTTTGGAGAAAATGCCATTTTGGGCAATCTCGCTGCTCTTTGGTCTTATCGCTACCAATATACAGGCAGGAGGAGATTTTTATGGGATGATTCATGCCATAGGGGAACAAAAATCAGCCCTCGATTTGAAAGTATTTACGTTGGGAGAGCGACTTCAATTTGCGGGATATGGATTTATGATGTATTGTTATCATTTACTGTTACCGCTCAATCTTTCGCCTTTTTATCCTTATGAAAGTTCTGGTCCCAATGTTCAGTTTTACACTGTTGGGCTCGTATTTATGATTATAGTACTGATCATTGCGACATTATTCTACAAAAAATCTAAGCTATTCTTTTTTGGAATTGCTTTCTTTACGGTAACGGTAGCGTTGGTTTTACAATTTATTTCGGTAGGAGCAGCCGTTATGGCCGATCGCTATACCTATGTGCCGTATTTTGGATTATTGTTTGCCATCGGAATGGGTATAGGGTATCTTCAAAAGAAGTCTCCGCAAATAGGACAAATAGCATGGACAACTGCGTTTTTGTTTGGCGGTTTTTGCCTTATTCAAACCAAAGCCCAAGTGGCTATTTGGGCAAATACAGGCACCTTATTCAGGACAATTATAGAACGTTACCCCAACGACTACCGAGCCTATTATACGTTAGGGAAGTATCAAGGAGAAAAAGAAGGCAAACTCGATGAGTCAATAGCCAACAATCTTAAAGCCATTGAATTGGGTTATAAAGGAGATACAGGACCTTGGGAAAACCTTGGTACAGCTTATGGAATAAAAGGCGATACCCCAAAAGCGCTACAGTATTTTGACGAAGCCGTCAAACGTGGTACAAAGTCTGGTGAAACTTACATGAATCGAGGCATCGCTTATTTTACACTTCAGCAGCCACTCAAGGCTATCCCTGATTTTGAGAAATCGCTTACGATGCCAAACCGAAAAAAAGCACAGACGCTAACTATGTTGGGTGCCTCTTATATTTCGGCAGGTAATCCTACTAAAGCTTTGGGTGTTTTGAATGATTTAATTAAATCTGAGCCACAAGTTGATTTAACTGCCTACCTGAATCGGGGTATTGCACATCAGCAATTAGGACATTTGGTAGAGGCTGAGTCAGATTATAAAATGGTATTGGCTCAACAACCTACCAATACAGTGGCTTTGCAAAATCTTAAAATAATGGGAAAGTAAGGATAAGTAATAAGTTGCGAATGGTGAGTTGTCCTTTGTCCTTGCCTAATGCGTACGGCCTACCGCCTAAAGCAACACCTACCTCATATTTAGCGAAATCCATTTTCAGGAGTCATCACGCATTTAGTGCGTGATGATTTCGAGTAGTCAGACAGTTAGCTAATAACATTTCTTTTTGTGAAAATATTTAAAGAAATAATTCCTTCAACCTCGTTGTAAATCACAATTTGTATCTTACTTTCCCGAAAAATTTTGATGCCAAGCAACATAAAAGGTAAAGAATAGCGTTTTGACAAGAGAGAAAACACAACATCGTATGAATAAAATATACCTTCTCATAATTTCATTGATACTAGGGTTAGGCATATCGGTACAAGGACAATCATTTTTATCTTTTGGGAAAAAAAAATCAAAGAGTACCGAAAGTAAACTCTACGAAAAACATTCCTCTGTAGCGTTTGGCCTAGGCACAAGTCATTATTTTGGAGATTTGGCACCCTATTATCGAATCATCCCATCTTTTACTCAAGATATACGATGGAATGTTGGCGCCGAATGGGAGCGGTACCTTTCGCCACACTGGGGAGTAAGAATTGGTTTGTCGTGGGTTCGTATAGCTGGTGATGACAACAAATTTCAAGGTGTTGCAGGTTTTGAGGATTATTTTATGCGAAATATTCATTTCCGAAACGATATCCAAGAGTTGTCTTTTGTAGGAGTGTATCAGTTGGTCAAACAAAATCGAAACTACCGTTCGCGCAGCAAACTAATGCCCTATTTATTTGCAGGCCTTGGGGTATTTCACCACAATCCAATGGCCAAAGCTCCCGAAGGAATCAGTATTCCAGCTGGGCAGTGGACTAGCCTACAACCTCTCGGAACAGAGGGGCAAGGCTTGCCAGGGTATGATTCACCTTATAAACTATTTTCGGTAAGTATTCCAGCGGGAATTGGCATCAATTACAAAGTAAATAAATCTTGGGACATAGGGCTTGAACTAAGTCTGAGATATACACTTACAGATTATCTCGACGATGCTGGCGGTGCCTATGTATTACCACAAGACCTCTCTGATCCTATTCGTTTGGCATTTAGCCATAGAGAATTAGAACGATACGCCATTACTACAGGGAGAGACAGAGACGCACAGATGCGCCAATGGTTTGTGAATGCAGGATTTTCCAACTATGCCGATCCCAATGTTCCCATAAATCCAAGAGATGCAGCAGTTTTTTATAGTGGTAACTCGCGCAATGCTACTGGAAAAATCAACGATAGCTTTGTGATGACACGAGTCAAATTAGTGTATCATTTGATGCCTGCGGTAAAGTGCCCGCCCTTACGATAAAATCAAGATACCATTTGGTCAAAGGCGTTGTAGATTTCTGTTCTATAACGCCTTTATTTTTTGTTAAAAATAGGTACATTTCGTATAAGAAATCTGTAAGATTGAGAGTTTTAATTTGTTTTTGAAGCGAAAACGCTTAATTTAGTGTAAGCAATCGGCTCGATGAGTAGAGCACTGTGGCCTAAAGCATGAGGTCGGTTTGTTGATTTTTATAGATTTTAAGATTAATAGACTATATCTTTTGCAAAGCCTTTGTTCATCTTTCTCTTCCCTGTCAAAATGCTTTAATTATTAGCCCAAAAACAATCACAATTTTGACCACTATTCATAAAGTTGATGTGTAAAGAGTACCTTCTTGTGTAAAAGTTGAGGCAAATATTTTCTAAAATATTGGTCTATAAGTAAGTGAATAAAATTAGATTTTTAGGCAACAGGCACAAGGCAACAGGCACAAGGCACAGAGTGTTAAAGTGTTTTTTACTAACAATAGAGATATTTTACCTAATGCCTACGGCTTACAGCCTAAAGCCGAAAACTAAAATTTTATTTTAAGTGCTGACTTAAGTAAGTGAATAAAATTAGATTTTTAGGCAACAGGCAACAGGCACTAGGCAAAGAGTGTTAAAATGTTTTGTAGTAAGATATTTTACCTAATGCCTACGGCTTACAGCCTAAAGCCGAAAACTAAAATTTTATTTTGCGTACTAACTTAAGTAAGTGAATAAAATTAGATTTTTAGGCAACAGGCAACAGGCACAAGGCAAAGAGTGTTAAAGTGTTTTGTAGTAAGATATTTTGCCTAATGCCTACGGCTTACAGCCTAAAGCCGAATACTAAAATTTTATTTTGCGTACTAACTTAAGTAATAGGAAAGAGTAATTTAATAGTATATCTGAAGTATGATTTGGCTATAATCTTTTGATTATGAATGCCTTCAAATAACCAATCTGATTGCTGGACAAAACGATAAAGTATCATTCAGTTATTTGGACATTTTTACAGAATTTTTTAAAAACAGTTTCAACCTGTTAAAAAAAGATTCCAAGACTAAGTCTTGAACTTGTAAGTCAAGTACCGATATACATTTAACAAATAACTTACTCCTACTTACTTTTTACAAGTAAAAGGTTTCTGTTTGGTTAATAACTAAATTCTGTTAACGCTTTTCCACTTTAGTCCCCCAAACTGTGTTAATATGTCCGTAGAAGCTGTAGCGATAGACTTAGAATTAGAAAAGAAGGAAATCCTTAAACGGTACAGAAAATTACTAGCAAGTGCCAAACCCTATCTTCGTGATAATGATGCCAAGTTAATCAAGCAAGCATTTTTAATGTCGGTTGAAGCGCACAAACACATGCGCCGTAAATCAGGAGAACCTTATATCTACCACCCCATTGCGGTAGCGCAAATTTGTGTGGACGAAATTGGGCTTGGAGCTACGTCGATTATCTGTGCCTTGTTGCATGATGTAGTAGAAGATACCGAAGTAACTCTCGACGAGATATCCGAGCAGTTCGGTAGCAAGGTTGCCAAAATTATAGATGGTTTAACCAAAATATCAGGGGTATTTGAGCACGGTTCTTCTCAACAAGCTGAGAATTTTAGAAAGATGCTCTTGACGCTTTCAGACGATATTCGGGTTATTCTAATCAAACTTGCCGACCGTTTGCATAACATGCGAACCCTCATGAGTATGGCAAGGGACAAACAACTAAAAATTAGTTCTGAAACGTTTTATTTGTACGCACCCTTGGCTCACCGTTTGGGCTTGCACGCAATTAAGTCTGAGCTCGAAGATTTATGCTTGAAATATACCGAACCAGATTCGTACAAAGGAATTGCCAAAAAGCTCAAAGAAACCAAGGCTTCTCGCGAGAAGTTTATCCAAAACTTTATCCGACCTATCGATAAAGGGCTTCAGGATATGGGTTTTAAGCATGTGATAAAAGGGCGACCAAAATCCATTTATTCTATCCATAATAAACTCAAAAAGAACAATGTTCCTTTTGATGAAATTTATGATTTGTTTGCGGTAAGAGTAATTTTGGATGTACCCAAAGAGCAGGAAAAGGCTGCCTGTTGGGCTGTGTATTCGATGGTAACAGACCATTATAAGCCTAACCCCGACCGACTGAAAGACTGGATTTCTAACCCCAAATCTAACGGATACGAATCATTGCATACCACGGTGATGAGCTCAGGGAAAAAAGGTCGTTGGGTCGAAGTCCAAATCCGTACTACCCGTATGGATGAAATTGCAGAGAAAGGTTTTGCCGCTCACTGGAAATATAAAGGCAACGACACTCGTACCAATAAAGCGTTTGAGTCGTGGCTTTCGCAAATTCGTGAGGCATTGGATTCTTCGGATAAAGCCCAGCAGTCGGCCGTTGAATTGGTAGATGATATCCGAAACAGTTTGTACAATGAGGAGGTATTTGTATACACGCCAAAAGGTAAGCTGATTGTTTTGAAAGATGGTGCTACCGCATTAGACTTTGCCTTTGAGATTCATACCGAAGTAGGGGCTCGTTGTATAGGCGCCAAGGTCAATAATAAACTGGTTCCTTTGAGTTATAAACTCAAAACTGGTGATATTATCGAATGTATGACCTCGGCCAAACAAAAGCCATCAGAAGATTGGTTGGGTTTTGTGGTTACTACCAAGGCCAAATCACGCATCAAAGATTATATCAAGGAAGCCAACAAGCAGCACGTGGTTATTGGGCGCGATATGGTAGAGCACCGCCTAAAAATCTTAGGGGTAAATGTACTTACCCTGGAGGTGACCAATCAGCTCAGAGCATACTTCAATGCCAAAGATGCCAATGATTTATTTTATCGTTTTGGAAAAGGGTATATCCAACTCGATGAACTCAAGCGTTGGAAGTCGGACCGTGAAGCACATGAGCGTAAGCAAGCCGCCAAGAGTATCCAAGAGCCACTGACCAATACCAAAAATTTGGTAAAAGAACTCAAAAAACTTCATGGCGACCGCAAAGATGCTGATGCTTTATTGATTGGCGAGGATATGGATAAAATCGATTACACATTGGCAAAATGTTGTAATCCAATTGCTGGGGACGATGTATTTGGCTTTGTTACTATTAATGAAGGTATCAAAATTCACCGTACAAGTTGCCCCAATGCACCAGAATTACTCTCACGCCACGGCGACCGTGTGTTGAAGGCAGTATGGGCTTCGAAGATAGAAATGTCTTTTGTGGCGCACCTAATTATCAAGGGTACCGACCGCATGGGCTTAATGAACGATGTAACAAGGGTAATTTCACAAGACTTGCAAGTGAATATTCAAAACCTTTCAATTGGTGTAAAAGATGGTATTTTTGAAGGTAAAATAGCGCTGATGGTCAATAACACAGCCCATTTGGAAGAGCTCGTACAGTCTCTTGAACAGGTAAGTGGTGTAGTAGAAATCGAAAGAGGGGAATAAATAATATTTCGGATTTGGAATGTTTAATTTTGGATTTTTCTAAAATACTCCAACATTCCATCTTAGTACTGTATGAAGGATTTCTAACTATTTCGGATTTCTGATTTCGGAAAATGTAAAATACCTTGATTTTTTCATAATATATATAAAAAGGTAGTTTACATTTCCGAAATCAAACATCCGATATCCGAAATAGATAGTTCTTACAATCTTTCGTACATTACTAAACTACGATACTGACTAAAGCTTTCTGATAAATTTCCATTTTAATCTGAAATTGAGTTATTTTGTAGTTAAAGAATAGATTTAGTCTAAAATTGAATCTTCATGAATTATTGAGTGTTTAGTCTTTAGACATTGAGCCACAATTTCATAAACTGAACACCGAAGCCATTAAACAATGCCATCAAACGCTAATTTGGAGGCTGTAAAGAAAATTTTTACAGCATATCTTGAAAATAAAGGGCTGAGAAAAACCCCAGAACGCTTTGCGATTTTGGAAGAGATTTACTCGCGTGACGACCATTTTGATGTGGAGGAGCTTTATATTTCGATGAAGAATAAGAAGTATCAGGTTTCGCGTGCTACCGTCTACAATACACTAGACGTATTAGTGGAGTGTGACTTGGTGACAAAACATCAGTTTGGAAGAAATATTGCGCAATACGAAAAATCGTATGGCCGTCGCCAACACGACCATTTGATTTGTACCGACTGCCATCATGTAACCGAATTTTGTGACCCGCGCGTTCAAACAATTCAGTCGATGGTGGGCGAAATGTTACAGTTTAATGTCATGCACCACTCTTTGATTTTTTATGGGTCATGTACAAAAACCGATTGTGAACACAAAAGAGCTCTTCAACAACAGCTTTCTATCAATAACGAATCCGATCGTTAGAAAACAATTCTCTAGGGTAGCATTTAAGTAATATGCCCTAGAGAATTCTCAAATTTCCTACATATATAAGGACTTTTCCTAATAAGATTAGCTATCTTTGCCTTTCATTTTGTACCGCAGGCGTTTGCCTGTAAAATTTCGTAACTCTAAAATACGGGCGTAGCCTGTGATACCAAGTAATAAAAATGGCAGTAGATGTATTGTTGGGTTTGCAGTGGGGTGATGAAGGTAAGGGTAAAATCGTTGACGTTTTAGCTCCTAAATATCAAGTTGTTGCCCGCTTTCAAGGTGGCCCTAATGCTGGACACACATTAGAATTCGACGGATTCAAACACGTTTTGCATCAGATTCCTTCAGGAATTTTTCGTCAAGAGGTTCAAAACATCATCGGTAACGGTGTGGTTCTTGACCCAATCATCTTCAAAAAAGAAATCGATGGTCTCGCTAAGTATAATTTGAACTTGCAGCAAAACCTCGAAGTTTCGAAAAAAGCTTCTATTATCCTTCCTACTCACCGCTTGTTAGATGCAGCTTACGAAAAAGCAAAAGGTGACGCCAAAATCGGATCTACTCTAAAAGGTATCGGTCCAACTTATACAGACAAAATTTCTCGTCAAGGTTTGCGTGTTGGAGATATCATTTCTCCAAACTTTAAAGCAAAATATGATGCGCTTGTAGCTCGTCATACCGCAATCTTGGACGTATACCAATTTGAATATGACCTAACTGCTGCCGAAAAAGAATTCTTCGACGCAGTGGAGTTTATGAAGCAATTCAACTTGGTAGATTCTGAATATTCTGTAAATAATGCTTTAACAGAAGGAAAAACCATCTTGGCCGAAGGTGCTCAGGGGTCGTTGCTTGATGTTGATTTTGGTTCATATCCTTTCGTAACTTCTTCAAATACTGTTACAGCGGGTGCTTGTACAGGTTTGGGCGTTGCTCCAAAAAATATTGGCGAGGTATATGGTATCTTCAAAGCGTATGCTACTCGTGTAGGTTCGGGCCCGTTCCCAACTGAATTACTCGACGAAGTAGGCGAACGTATGCGTCAAGAAGGTCGTGAATTTGGTTCAACTACAGGTCGCCCTCGTCGTTGTGGTTGGATTGATCTTCCTGCTTTAAAATATGCGATGATGATCAATGGCGTTACGCAGTTGGTTATGATGAAAGTTGACGTTTTGAATATTTTCGAAGAAATCAATATTTGTACGGCTTACAAATTGCCAGATGGTACTATTACCGAGCAATTGCCTTATGATTTAACAGATACTCAAGTAGAGCCTATCTACGAAACTTTGAAAGGATGGAACACTTCTTTGGCAGGCTTAAGAACTTTCGAAAGCCTTCCTGCCGAATTGACCGCTTACATTGCTTTCTTGGAGGAAAAATTAGGTTTGCCAATCAACTTTATCTCTACTGGTCCCGACCGTGACGAGTGTGTGTTGAGAGGTGCATTGGCTTAAGCTATCAGCTTTGGGCTTTTAGCATGCAGCTAATTGGCAAATTATAAATGCTGAATTGCAAGTGGTGAATTACGAATGTAAAATATTGATAGACAAATTTTTACACTCACAGTTTTCCTCTTATAATTCAGCATTTATGTTTTATATACAAACCATTTTGTTTCTAAAAATGAAATTCATATTCTCAATAATCACTCATGCACTCAATCACCAATCACTCAACTAGAAATTTAAAAGTTTTTATGTAATTGTAGATACTGTAATAGCATAATCGTTTTCCCATCTTTGATTTCGCCTGTTTTTACCATATTTAACGCTTGTTCAAAAGGCAATTCTAGTACATCTATCTCCTCGTCTTCAACTCCGCCACCTTCATTTGCAACGTCTTCTTGTGAATATTCAGCAATAAAGAAGTATAAAATTTCAGTTACTGAGCCAGGACTCATATAGGCTTCAAATACCTTTTCTACTTCTGATATGCGATAACCCGTTTCTTCTTCTGTTTCTCGCTTAATAGCCGTTTCTGGTTCATCTTGGTCGAGCAAACCTGCACAAGTTTCAATAAGCATTCCGTCTTTGTTACCATTAACATAAGTCGGTATTCTAAATTGTCGGGTCAAAATCACCGTTTTTTTCTGACTATTGTATAAAAGAATAGTGGCACCATTACCTCGGTCATAAACTTCACGGGATTGCGTTTCGATATTGCCATTTTTGCGCTGATATTCAAAAGTGTATTTTTTTAAAATATACCAATTGTCAGACAAAAGCTTTTCGTCAATAATTTTGATAGAAGAAGTCATAAAACTAATTTGATTATTTTTGATTGAAAATGATTATTTTTGATTAATTATTCAAAACAACTAAATTTTATATGAATTACCAACTCCGCAAACAGCTTATTTTACAAACGGTCGAAGAAAAAGGCTCGGTGGAAGTCAAGGACTTAGCCGAGTTGTTACAAACTTCAGAAATTACAGTTCGGAGAGATTTGGCGACCTTGTCAGAGCAAGGTCTTTTGTATCGCACACATGGCGGAGCAATGAAAATGAGTTTGGTACAAACGCCTACAAGTTTTGTAAATAAATCTACCAGTAGGATAGCCGAAAAAGACTATATCTGTCAAAAGGCCAGCCAACTGATACAAGACGGCGATGTGGTATTTTTGGATTGTGGAAGTACAGTATCGAGAATATGCCAATTTATCAAACATAAACGAATCAAAGTCATCACCAATTCGTTGCCAATTGTGTATGAGTTGATGGGAACAGAGGTCTCTGTCAATCTCATTGGTGGGGAGTTGGATGCCGAGCGACAGGCTATTCATGGGGCTATAGCCCTAGAGCATATCGCTCGATATCAGGCAGATAAGGCATTTGTAGGTATAGATGGGATATCCTTGGCGAGAGGTTTGAGTGCAGCTTCGGAAAAAGAAGCTAGTATTGCGATGGCTCTAGCGAAGTCTTCGCGACAAACAGTTTTGCTCTGCGACGCTTCGAAACTTGAGAAAGAAGCTTATTTACAATTTGCTTCATTTGAAATGCTTGACCTATTAATTACAGATGCGTCAGCCGATGGCGCGTTGTTGGAGCGATATAAAGAAAAAGGGTTGAAAATTGTGAATTAGTATTTCGATAAATAGGGCTTTTCTAAAAAGCTCTTCCGATATTTGTACTTTGATTAAAAGCATTTCGAAGACTTTTATGGATAAAACCTTTTTACAATACCTTTTTTCTGAAGAAACTATTTATCAAATTCCTTCTGGTATAGAAGGAAATCAAGTGCTTGTGACCCCAGTTGCTGAAGTACCTTCCATAGCTCGACCAGAAAAAGTACAAAAAGAAGCGCCAATACCTACGCCAGTAGCAAGTGTGCCAGATTTTATACCATATAATCCTAAAAACCAAGTGTTGATTTTGGTAGATAAGATTAATGCAGAAGAAATGGAGCTTTTAGGGAAGATTCTAGCAGCGGTTCAGTTACAAATCAATCAAGTAGATTTATTAGATTTATCCAAAGCTGGCGGCACAAGTTTAAAAAATATTTTGACCCAAAAATCACTAAAGCAGTTGCTTACATTTGGGGTATCTTTATTTAAAATACAATTAGAAATTCCACTTACACCCTATCAAATTAGAGAAGTGCAAGGGGTAAGATTTTTGTATTCGGATGCTTTAGGAGAAATAAAAGACGACGTAACACGCAAAAAAGCCCTCTGGTCGGCGATGAAAGCATTTTTTGCTTAAAAGTAAAACAAGATTCATCCCGAATTAAGCAGATGACTGATTATGTAAAATTTGTATTCTAGCAGTAAAGATGTAATGATTGCGTCTGAAGCCATTTATATCAAGCATATTTCTTAGCTTCTGGCTTTCTGCATTCGGCAAAAGTATATCTATCCTTAAGTAACAAGACGTTATTAGTTAACAGTCTAATTACTGGACAAAAAGAGAAAAGGTATTT
>NZ_JBMLSD010000334.1:0-18382 GCF_049240685.1 Flectobacillus sp. | reverse complement strand
AATTATGTGAAAATTAATATTCTAGCAGTAGAGACGCAATGATTGCGTCTTAGGATATATCATAGGTTAAAGGTAATCATCTACTGTATTTCAAAGGAAAAGAATAGACTATACGATTTTTGAGTTTTTTGGCATAAGAAGGATAGTTTGTAGTTATGATTTCGTAATAACTTTCACCTTCATAATCAATTTGTAATAATCCTTTATTATGTCTTTTGGGAAGCTGATAAAGCCCTTTTTCAGTTGAAAATTTCACTTTTTTACCTTCCAAAAATACCTGCGCATTATTAACAAAACGATTATTATCCCCAATCAATACCACATTAAAATCAGATTGATTGTTGAGTACTTGTAGCTTAAAAGGGCGATTTTCTAGGAGCTCTAATCTCAATCGATCGTGGTCGAGTGAAGCAATGAGGTAGTTTCCTGATTTTTTAAAAGATTCATCCAGAGCTATAGTATCTACACAATTGTTGAAATATGAAGAATCTACTGTACCCAAGCCATTGAGTGTGATATTCTTGATTTGCAAGCTATTGAGCGCATAAACCAGCCGATAGTGACTTTCTTTTGAAGCTTTGTGAAGGAATTGAGCCAGTCCAATCTGAGAAAATGATAGGATTAGACATAGAACTGTCAGGTGTTTTTTCATAGAGATTTTGGTATATTGTATGTGTTTTTCAAAGATAATGGAGACGAATAAACAGTTTTAAACTGTTTAAAAAAGTAAGTCCAAGACTAAGTCTTGAACTAGGAACTTCAATTTTTTCCAGTAATCAGAGGTTTAAAATCGTCTTTTTGATAAATTATTTGAAGTTAAAGGCTTATCCCTGAAATACAAACAATAAAGTTAAACTATTAGGCGTCCAGCTCTGGGTATTCGGCAAAAATATATCTATGGTTATAAAAAAGCATTTTGAAACTTTTGCCTATTGCCTAAAACAGACAAATTAAATTTAAGTTTTCCATAAACATTCATCAACTATGATTGAAATAAATGTGCCACAGAGTGCAGAACAGTGGGAGAAATATTATGATTTACGTTTTAAAATCTTACGTGAACCATGGGGACAGCCCAAAGGCAGCGAGGTGCTCAAGGACGAAGATGAAGCAACTCATGCTATGGCTATAGATACCGAAAGTGGGCAAATTTTGGGCGTGGCTCGTCTACAAAAAAATAGCCCGACCGAAGGACAAGTGCGTTGTGTGGCTGTATCCAACGAAGCCCAAGGCAAAGGAGTTGGTAAACTTTTGATGGCTTATTTAGAAGAAGCTGCTCGTCAACAAGGCATGACGCAGATTGTACTGGATGCTCGTCAAAATGCGGTTGCTTTCTACAAAGCCATTGGTTACACCATTATTGCAGATTCGTATTTGCTTTTTGGTGAAATACCTCATTTTAAGATGACGAAGGATATTTAGTAATATTGAAGTCCGTAAAGACGCAATATGTCAACACCAACAAGTGGTATCTATTCTGTAATTTTTCGAACTAAACCAAAAACTAGTTAACTGAAAATCAAAACAATAGCAATTATACTTTTAGACTATTTCCAAGAAATAATCTTCACTCAGAATAGCTTTTTACCAAAGATATATTGTAACTTTGTAAAAATTAGTACTTCATAGCTCGGCCAAGGTCGAGCTATCGACTTTTACAACCATGACATTCGAAGAGTTAAATATCAATACGTTCTTATTAAATGCCCTCAATGATCTAGGGCTCACAGAACCCACTCCCATTCAAGAGCAGGTTTTCTCGGTAGTGATGTCGGGAAGAGACGTTTGTGGCATTGCCCAAACAGGTACGGGAAAGACCTACGCTTATTTGTTACCTACTTTACGACTTTATCAATTCTCCAAAGAAAAACACCCTCAGATTATCATTTTGGTGCCTACTCGTGAGTTGGTTGTGCAAGTGATGGAATCTGTAAAAGCGCTTACCACTTATATGACGGTGCGTACTGTAGGGATTTTTGGTGGGGTAAACACCAAACCACAAACGGCAGAATTACTTCAAGGAGTAGATATCTTGGTAGCAACACCAGGGCGTTTGGTGGACTTTTTGATGAATGGAACCATTAATCCAAAAAACGTAAAACGTTTGATTATTGATGAGTTTGATGAAATGCTTAACTTGGGTTTCCGTGCTCAATTGACAGTAATTTTTGACAAATTACCTTCAAAACGTCAAAACTTGCTTTTCTCGGCTACGCTTACCAAAGATGTTGAAACCTTGGTCGAAACGTTCTTTAACTCCCCTGTTCGTATTGAAACAGAAGCAGTTGGCACGCCACATCAGAACATTACACAGTCTTATTACTTTGTTCAGAATTTTTACACAAAAGTGAATTTGTTGAATCTTTTGTTAAAAAATGACGAAAGTATGACTAAGGTATTGGTATTTGTGGCCACCAAAAAGTTAGCAGATACTTTGTATGAACAATTGGAAAAAACACTTCAATATAAAGTAGATGTGATTCACTCAAACAAGAATCAAAACCACCGTTTCAATAGCGTTGGCTTATTTGAGTTGGGCTATTGCCAAGTATTGATTGCCACAGATATTATTGCTAGAGGTTTGGATATTGATGAAGTTACGCACGTAATCAACTTTGATATGCCAGATATGCCTGAAAACTATATTCACCGCATCGGACGTACGGGTCGTTATGACAAAAAAGGGATTGCGATTTCTTTTGTTACCAAAAATGAGGTTGAATACTTGAAGCAGGTTGAGGCTTTGATGAATACAGAACTTCCTATCTTAGATACGCCAGAAGGGCTAGTAATTTCAGAAAAATTACTAGAAGAAGAAATACCAAAGGCAAAAATGAAGTTTATTACCAAACTACCAGATGTCTCTGACAACGGTGCTTATCACGAAAAATCTGATAAAAATAAAAAGGTAAACGTAAGAAGAGACCATAAAGCCGAAATGAAGCGTAAATACGGTAAGTCTTACGAAAACCGTTCTCGCAAATCGTAAGTTAGCACTCAAAATAAAATTTAATTTTTGAGCTTACAGCTTTCAGCTTTGGGCATTCGGCAAAAAGGTATCTATGGTTACTGAAATACCATTTAACACTCTTTGCCTTGTGCTTGTTGCCTAAAAATCTAATTCTGTTCACTTACTTAAGAAAGAGCGTTTTATTCTCCAAGTTTTTACAAAAAAAGGGTTCGGAAAATATTTTCCGAACCCTTTTTTTATTAATAGCCAATAAACTTCTATTGCTTGAAGCAGACAGCTCTATTTTTGAATTTTTACATCAAAAACTACTTTTCCTTGGGCGTAAGCCGCTGTGCCTTTGGTAATAGATTTTACACGAATCAAACCTTTCTTCACTTTGGTTCCTGAACCTTTTGAGTAAGCATAAATTTTACCTTCTTTTACCAAAACTGATTGTTTGGTTGAAGAAATACTTAAAGCTTGTAAAGTAGTGTTATTGGCTGCATCGAAGTCGATACCTACTGGAGCTTCTTGGAAATAAGTAGCATTGCCACCCGCGGTCGAAGAGCCTCCACAATCAGTGTTGGATGCAGGTACAGTGGTCGAATATCCTTGTAAAACTCTTTCTGGGTTTGACAAAAACTGTGGTTCATCTGCTGTACGAGTCGACGCATAAGTGATATCCACAAATTTGATATTTGAGTCAATGTCACACACTTTGTACACAACACCTGTTGAAGAAGCAAAACGAGAACCTAAATCGTTGCTTTGAGCACCTAGTTCGATATTATTCCAAGAAGCAATTTGTTCTTCTGCTCCAATAGAAATTTTAAGGGTTTTACGAGAAATTGCACCACTATTATCTTGTACATCAAAATGAATGTAGTTTACGCCAGTACTCGCCGAAACGGTATATTCAAACGTTTGTGTTTGTTCATCTACATTTTTCAACTTCACTTCAAACAAAGGTTGGTCGGTAGTACCACGATAGTTAGCTTTGTCGGCTACATACACACGAGCTACACGAGGCTTACCACCATCTGGTGATTTTTTGATTAAAAGCGTTACGGTTACGTTATCGCCCGAGCCTGCCAATACTTCCGGATTCGCATTGAGTGTTGGGTCGGTAAAGCTTACATCCAATTTACCTGTAGCCGCAGGTAGTTCATTGTTTGGACCAGGAGCCACCACATCAGGAATGGTATTACATGAATAAAGAACAGCAAAAGAGGCTAAGAATAAAATTAAAAAAGCAATTTTTTTCATGATGTTTGGATTGTGTTTTGAATGAGATTGCTGAATAATCACAGCAGTATGTAAACAGAAAATTTTCAATGTAGACAACTATATAACTGCAAGGTCACGGGCAAATGCATAGATAGTTGATTAAACGGCAAAAAAAATAGGACTTTCCTAGAAAAGTCCTATTCGTTACTAAGTTTATTTCAATCTCGATTTTGAGTAAATAGGGGTTTTGTCATAGAATAAGGCTATTTCTCAACTTCTATTACTCTTTATCAATATTAAGAAACTACAACTTCTTCAATACCCAAAGCTTTGCCAGCTGTTGGAGTTACTTGGAATTCAACTGGAGCTTTTTTCTCATCTTTGAATGCTTTGCGAGGCTTGATACTCAAGATTTGGAATAACTCTTTATCCGAATTCACATTAGGGTTTGGCGTTGTCAACAACACGTCTCCAGAGAAAACTGAGTTAGCACCAGCCATGAAACAGAAAGCTTGCCCTTCGTAAGAAAGCTCCAAACGACCAGCCGACAAGCGAACCATTGATTTTGGCATGATAATACGAGCTGTAGCGATTGTACGAACCATATCCCAAACCGAAGCAGGCTCTTGTCCTTCGAGTGGCGTACCTGCCACTGGCACAAGGTTGTTGATAGGTACTGAATCTGGATGTTTTGGTAAGTTAGCCAATGTCTGAAGCATACCAACACGGTCTTTAGACGATTCGCCTAAACCAATGATACCACCCGAACAAACCGAAAGATTTGCTTTACGCACGTTTTCTAGCGTATTCAAACGATCGTCGTAAGTTCTAGTAGAAATAATATCATCATAGTGTTCTTCTGAAGTATCTACGTTGTGGTTGTAGGCATACAAGCCTGCATCTTTCAACTTTTGAGCTTGTTCTTCTGACAACATACCCAAAGTACAGCATACTTCCATACCCAAAGCATTTACGCCTTTCACCATTTCTAACACTTTGTCGAAATCGCGGTTGTCACGTACTTCACGCCAAGCCGCACCCATACAGAAGCGAGAGCTACCTGCATCTTGTGCACGTTCGGCAGCAGCCATTACCTCCTCAACTTCCATCAATTTCTGAACTTTTACGTTCGTGTGGTAGCGAGCCGCTTGCGAGCAGTACGAACAATCTTCTGGACAACCACCAGTTTTGATTGACAACAGTGTACTTACCTGTACTTCTTGTGGGTCGTGGTGTTGACGGTGTACAGTAGCTGCACGATATACTAAGTCTAAAAAAGGAAGGTTATAGATTTCTTCAATCTCTTCTCTTGTCCAGTTATTTCTAATCATATCCATATTGTTTGCAAATTGAGACGCTGCGACACATCGCAATCGTGTTACACAATACCAAAATTAAAAAGGACTTCCCGTTCCACCAAACGAGAAGCCCTTTTGTGTAGCATATTTAGCAAAATAACTATTTGAATTCAATTGCAAAAGGCATCAAAGCCAAATAGCCCTCTTGAGTCTTAACTTTCTGAACCTGTTTTACATAAGATGCCATTTCACCAAATTGTGCTTTTAAGAACTTAGCTTCCATTTCATCTTCTTTCTTATTCATAAGTTCTTCGATGAATGATTTTGGGGTTGGATAATATCTTACCTTATAATCATCGGTTTTTACTTTAGCCATTTTGGCAGCAATTTCGATAGCCTTGTTTAAGTCTCCCAAAACATCCACCAAGCCATTGGCTTTGGCTTGTTCGCCCGTCCAAACACGACCTCCCGCCAAAGATTTCAATTTGTCGATATTCATGTGACGACCTTGAGCAGCTTTTGAAGTAAAGGTTTCATAACCTGCATTTACACGAGCTTGGAACCAGTTTTTCTCAAAATCAGTCAATTCTCTTGTTACTGTAGGAAAATCTGAATGGGCATTGGTATTCACACGGTCGTGAGTGATACCCAATTTATTTTTAAAGAAGTTTTCAAAATTGAAGAACTGCGCAAAAATACCGATTGAACCCGTAATCGTAGTTGGCAATGCCACTATAGTATCAGCGCCCATAGCCATGTAATATCCACCCGAAGCAGCATAATCGCCCATAGATGCTACTACAGGCTTTACTTTTTTGGCTAACTGTACTTCATGCCACATCACATCCGAAGCCAATGATGAACCACCTGGGCTATCAATACGCAAGACAATGGCTTTTACTTTTTTGTCGTCACGAGCTTTGCGAAGTTCAGCCACAAAGTCATCTGAGCCAATATTACCCGAACTTGCTTTTGCGCCTTCGATTGTACCTTCTGACACAATAACGGCAATACGGTTTTCTGAATCGTTGAAAGGAATAGCAGATTCAGCTTTCATGAATTTACCTAAACCAACATAAGTCAATTTGTCGTCAGCATCGATATTCAATTTCTTTTTCAAGGCTGTTTCATATTCATCCAAGTAGCCAACATTTGTCACTAGCTTAGACTGTAATGCACCTTTAGGTTCGTAAGCGGTCAACTCATCCGCTACTTTTTTCAATGCCTCAGCACTAATTCCTCTCGAAGTAGCAATTTGAGACATGATTTGGTTATTGATAGAACCCAATAATTCATTGTATTGAGCACGGTTTTCTTCGCTCATATTTTCACGAATAAATGGTTCAACCGCCGATTTGAATTGTCCAACACGAAATACGACTGGCTTGATATCTAGTTTATCGAGTGTACCTTTAAAAAAGGAAATCTCTGCACTAATCCCATTAAAATCTAAACCGCCTGCTGGATTTAAGAAGATTTTGTCTGCCACCGAAGTAAGGTAATAGCCTTTTTCAGTAAAAGACTCTCCGTAAGCATAGATAAACTTCCCTGATTTTTTGAAGGCCAACAAAGCATCTCTAATTTCTTGTAACTGAGCATATCCAGCCATTGGATAATGTGCTTGTAGCGAAATACCTTTGATATGAGTATCGACAGCCGCACGTTTGAGCGCTTCACGGATTTGTACCAAACCGATTTCGTCGCTATTATCGGCAAAAGGACCGCCTAGGTTTTTGAAAGGATTTTCGTCCTCTGCTACATTTTCAACAATAGGATGATTCAGGTCTAATTTTAAGACCGTATTTTCTTTCAAGGCTACTTTGTCCTCGCTCCCACCAATAGCGGCAGCAATCCCAATTAAAATAAAAAAGCCAAAAAGGAAAAAGAGAATAAGACCAACAATGGTCGCAAATACATTTTTGAGGAATCCTAGCATACTTTTAAGTGATGTTAAAGAAATACCTTATGAGTAGTTCTTTGGGAATGTGTTATTACGTTTTGGTTTTTATTTGGGGTCAACTTCAGAGTAAGGCAAAATAAAAAATCTCTGAGAACCTTTTGAGTCAAGAACTACAAAGTTAATTTTTATACGATTTGTTACACGCTTTTGTTTCAACTATTGAGTAAGTGAAGTTCTTGGACTTAATTGTTCAAAAATAAAATAGTGCTAGGGTATCTCTACTAATTTGTGTTGTATGGAAAAAGACAGGGATAAAAGGTGTAGGTAAAGCATAAAAATAAAAGCCCAAGCAATACGATTACTTGAGCCTTTAGAATATTAGTTTTGAGACATGAAGTACTCAATCAGTTTCGATGCGCTGTTAACGTCTTTTTCAAGTACCTGTAACTCAAACTGAGCATCTTTTGAAACCTCCGCTTTGATACCTGCCAACGACAAGCGCGACTGAATATCTTCGGCAGAACCAAGGGTTTCGAACTCAGCAATAGTTACAAGCTCTAAGCTTCACCCGAACATGTTACGGTAATCTTCACGAGATTTCAAGATTACTTGGTGAGCCACTTCGCTACCATAAACATCGTCGATATCTACAGCTACTTTTTCTTCACCTGGGATATTTTTGTACGTCAAGAAATAGTGAACCAAACGGTCGATGATACTTTTTGGACAATCTTTGATGTCTTTCCATTTACCGTACATCGAGTCGTCTTTCAATACAGCAATGATTTTATCATCTGCTTCACCTTTGTCAATCATACGGATACCACCGATAGGGATAGCTTCGCAAATGATGTCACCATGTGTGATAGCACGTTCAGAAAGAACCAAAATATCAAGAGGGTCACCATCTCCTTTTTCGATTTCTTTACCAGAGGCGTTACGAGCTAGGTCAGCCGTTAATTCTCCACAGTAAGTTTGAGGAACAAAGCCATACAAAGCAGGTACAATGTTAGAGAACTTTTGAGGACGGTCGATTTTCAAATATCCAGTTTCCTTGTCGATTTCGTACTTTACAGTATCAGTAGGTACAATTTCGATGAATGAGTTCACAACTTTTGGCATATCCTTTCCGATTTGGATACCATGCCAAGGATGGGCTTTATAAAAATTACGTTGCATAAGTAATAATTGCAGTCTCCACTGCGGGTTGTTGGTGAGATGCCTCACTGTCTTTCATCAAGGTTTGAGGATGAGGGATTTCCCTCGGCTGATTACTTATTGACTGCCTTGATGTTCGACTATTTGTTTGAAATTAGCGTATATTTTTTCTTGTAAATATTCAATATCTACCTCCAATAGATTGGAAGCAGCCACAAAGATACTTGATATTGTGCAATTCTTATCGTCTGTCTCAAGAAATAACTGCTTAATTGGGATAGATGTGATTAAACGGCTAGCATTCGATTTATCTTGCAAAAGAGCAGCCCCCAACGACACATATAGCTGATGTTGAATTAGTTGCTTCAAAATCTGCTCGTTATTATTAAAGCCATGAATCAACCAAGGGAACTTGGGACGTAACAATTTTTTAATTTGGATTATTTCTGAAAAAGCTCGTACACAATGAATCACCGTCGGCTTCTGTAATGCTTCAGCAATTTGGATTTGTGTTTTGAAGACATTTATTTGAAAAGTCCAATCTGTCTGGCAGATTCTGTCCAAGCCACATTCACCTAAAAACAAGACTTTGGGATGAGTCAAAATTCTTTTTAACAAAGCCAAATCCGCTTCTAATTGAGTTTCTTTCAAATACCAAGGATGTAAACCCGCCGAAAAATATTGATTGGGTAATGAATTCACAAGCTGTTTTTCCCAAACTTCAACAGGTATTGCCGAATCTATCACCAGATTTTGCACCTGAAAAATTGCTTCGTCTGCTTCGATATGATGCGTGTGGATATTGAGATACATTTTATTGAGTGACTGCGTAATGGGTGATTGCGTGATTTTTCCAATAAATATATCTGTAGAGACGCAATGCCTTGTGTTTTTACATTTCAAAATTAAAACAATTCTTTCACAAATTGATTTATCATAGATAGGTTACTGTGTTCGGCAATGAGCCATTGGCTAGGCTTTTCACTCATTTGCCCATGTTAAAAAAGAAACATTATTTAGGATGTCATCTATCTCGATTATTTGGTTCAAAAGAGATTTACGTTTGCACGACCATTTGCCTTTGCAAAAAGCTATTGAAGCTGGGCGACCACTTTTACTTTTGTATATCTTCGAACCAAGTTTAATCCAAGATGTACATTATAGCCCTCGTCACTGGCAGTTTGTATGGGAATCCTTAATCGATTTACAGAAAAGACTTTTCCAAATACACCCCAACGCCAAACTTTGGGTAGTTCGAGAAGAAGTTTTACCTTTTTTTGAAAAACACCTTTCCTCCTATCCTATCCATTCGCTTTACTCTTACCAAGAAACAGGTATTTCAAAAACTTTTGAAAGAGATAAAAAGCTTTCGAAATATCTACAATTACAACATATTCCTTGGCACGAATATCAGAGCAATGGGGTCAGAAGAGGACTTCAGCATCGAGGAGATTGGATGAAATCGTGGTATGCTTTTATGCACGAAGCACAGGCAATACCCAACTGGTCAAAAGCTACCTTCGCCGAAATTGATTTATCACTCTTTGCAATAAATAGTTTTCAAGAAATCTGCCCCAACTATACTCCCTTGCATCAAATGCAGCCTGGAGGAGAAACTTTTGCTCAAAAATATATGCAGAGTTTTTGGAAAGAACGGTGCAGATTTTACTCCAAACATATCTCAAAACCGCTCGAAGCTCGCAAATCCTGTAGCAGACTTTCGCCTTATATTGCTTGGGGAAATCTTTCTATCAAACAAGTGTATCAGGAAAGCTTACAGCAAAGTAAAAAAAACTCCTCGTTAAAAAAGCATTTAGAAAATTTTCGTTCGAGGCTACGTTGGCACTGTCATTTTATCCAAAAATTTGAATCGGATGAACGAATCGAGTTTGAAAATTTGAACAGAGGATATGATGATTTATTTTTTTCTGATAATCATCAGCATTTTGAGGCTTGGACAAAAGGGCAAACGGGTTATCCGCTTGTGGATGCCTGTATGCGCTGTTTGGTAAGTACAGGGTATCTCAATTTTAGGATGCGTGCTATGCTTGTTTCATTTTTGACCCATAATCTAGCCTATCATTGGAAGCCAGCAGCCTTGTTTTTGGCACAACAATTTCTCGATTTTGAGCCCGGTATACATTATCCGCAAATCCAAATGCAAGCTGGTGTAACAGGCGTAAATACCGTCAGAATTTACAACCCTACCAAGCAAGCGCAAGACCATGACCCCGACGGAGTTTTTATTAAACAATGGATTCCAGAGCTCGCCAACTGTCCTGTAGCATTGATTCATGAACCTTGGAAATTGACACCGATGGAACAGCAATTATATCAAATAGACATCGGAAAAACGTATCCATTTCCTTTGATAGACATAGAAAAAGAGCATCAAAAAGTAAAAGAGCGAATTTGGGGTCATAAAGGCAAATCGGAAGTTAAGCAACACAAAAAGGCTATTTTGACAAAACATGCGATACCTTTTCAACAAAAGTCTTGATTTAGCTTAGTTCAGAATACAAAGAAGTATAGTGCAAAGCTGGTTTTTTCCGTACCTTTGCAAGCAATTCTGAAATAACAAAGATAGTCCTTACGAAAGGACCCATACACAAAGCAAATTAGCACAATGATTTATCCGATTATACCTTACGGCGATCCCGTTCTCAGAAAAGAAGCTGAAGATATAGAAAAAGGCTCGATTGATGTAAAACAATTGGCCGAAGATATGTTCGAAACCATGTATGCAGCTTCTGGCGTAGGTTTGGCTGCCCCACAAATTGGCATGAGCATCCGTATGTTTGTGGTGGATGGTCGGCCATTCAACGAAGGCGAAGACCTTGACGAAAGAGATAAAGACCCTTCGGTAGTAGACTTCAAAAAGGTATTCATCAATGCAGAAATCTTGGAAGAAGATGGCGAAGAATGGGGTTTTGAAGAAGGTTGTTTGTCTATCCCAGGTATCCGTGCCGATGTTTACAGACCCGAATTTGTAAAAATTCACTATTTTGATACCGATTGGAATGAGCACACCGAAGTGTATGAAGGTTTGGCAGCTCGTATTATCCAACACGAATACGACCATATCGATGGCATTTTGTTTACCGACCACCTTAGCCCTGTCAAAAAGCGTATGATTAAAAACAAGCTTAGCGACATTTCGAAAGGCAAGGTAAAAGTTGACTACAAAATGAAATTCAAATAAAAATTCTATCCCAAATCTAAACACGTAGGTTTGGGATTTTTTGTAAATACTCATGAAAAATATCATCGCAGGGCTTTTCTTTGCTATGCTATGGGCCTCTGCATCGGCCGCTACCAAAATTGGTCTTTTAGATGCACAACCATTCGTGATTGGTAACTGCCGTTTCTTTATTGCAGGCTTAATCATGCTGAGCGCAAGTTTGATTTTTCAAAAGTCAAGGTTACCCAAAGGCAAAGAATGGAAACAACTAGCTATTTATGGCTTCTTGAATGTAACCTTATATCTGGGCTGTTTTGTCTTAGCTATGAAAAAAGTATCTGCAGGCATTGGCTCGCTTTCTACTGCCACCAATCCTTTAATTATCAGTGTTATTTCAGCTATTTGGATGAAACGAGCTATCAAAAAGGGAGAACTTACCGGATTAATTCTAGGAATTTTGGGCGTAGCTATTGCCACCTATCCATTATTAGTAAAAAGTTATGCAAGTGTAGATGGCCTATTGATTTTGGCTACTAGCATGATTTCCTATTCGGTCGGCACGATTTACTATTCACAGCAAAAATGGGATTTGCCTTTGTTGGCAATCAATGGTTGGCAAGTATTATTAGGAGGTTTTATGCTACTGCCAGTTACATTTTTGATGACAGATTGGGAAAATAATCACTATACGCTAAGATTTTGGGGCTCGGTGTTTTGGTTGGTAGTACCTGTATCTATTGCTGCGGTTCAGCTTTGGTTGTATTTGCTTAAAACAGATACCGTAAAAGCTTCACTTTGGTTATTTTTATGTCCTATTTTTGGATTTGTGTATGCCTCAGTGCTTCTCGACGAGCCTATTACGGCTTATACTTATGTTGGTACTGCACTGGTGATTTTGGGGCTTTATGTAGCTCAAAAAGAAAAATTTCAGTCTAAATTATCTAGCTAGTCAGGAATTGAATTAATTTGGCTTTAAGAAATAAGGCTGAATTTCCAAAATACCCAAAAGTAGTTAATTCATCTGCAATCTAGTCCTCAAAATAGATATTTTTCACCAAATGCGTACAGCCTAATGCACATAAAAAACCGAAAGCCCATTATCAATCCTGAAGCACTATATATATGTTAAGATTTCCTAAACTCTTGTTACCCTTAATATCTCTTTCTTTATTAGCCTGTAGTTTTTTAAAAGATTCGGTAGAAGACGCCACATGGCAAGATTTGGGATGCGATACCACTCAGAAAGTCAGCACCTTGGCTATTTATGATATGGTACAACCCTTTTACGAAACAGATACATTTTTACAACTCAATATCAAACCTACCGCTATTTATGTAGCTACCGTAGGCGTGCGTCAAGAAGTTGAAATGACTGCCTATAAACTTGATTCGCTTAATCAGATAGCATCAATAACCAATCCAGCGGGTACAATTGGCGTAACACCTACGTGGGTCGAGCAAGCTTATCTTGGGGCGTTTATTCATACCCCGCGCTACTTATATGATCGCTGGGCAAGAATCCTAGAAGCAGATCGTAATGTTTTTTTGGCAAAGCGTGACTCTATCAAGGATATTATGGCCGAAAAACATAAAAGCATTCGTGTGATTTCTGATTTAAGGTCGGTTGCCAATCAACGCAAATACCTTTCTCGCAAACGTAGTGCCTCGCCTGTATCCATGCACAATTTTGGATTGGCAGCAGATTTTGCAGTATTTAGAGGCAGAAAAGTATCAAATACCTTTTCTAATTACAAACCATTGGATACACTTACGGCTCGCTTTGGACTTACTTGGGGAGGAAACTTTGTTGGATTTATGGACCCAGGACATATCCAGTATTTGAAAAATGGCGCAACGCTCGTAGAAAAATACCCTGTTTTGAGATTTGAGTTTGAACCCTACCGAGCGTTTTATCTCAATACCGTCGAAAAAGCTGTCAAAACAGGAAAAATCAATCGAGTAGTAGATACAGCCGATTTACTGACATTACTCAACGAGCTTCGCCGAAACCAACCTTGTAGTTGTGGAAAAGTTAAAAAACTGATTAACAGTGGTACACTCGAAAAAGTAAAAGGATATTTACAAAAAACACCTTACAACGAGCTCAATGATATTGTAATCATCGGAGATTTGGGGCAGCAAACTTTGTCATTGGTTTCTTCTAAAGGAATTATTACCCTAGAATTAGGAAAGTGGAGATAACTCGATGGCTCATCAACTTTGTCAGAGTATACACTCTGACAAAGTTGAGCCTAGTGTAATTAGGTATTTATGGCTAAAATTAGTGAATTAAGCAGAGGATAAATCCTCAAAGTTATGCAAGCATAACTTTATCTCTTGCAAATGTAAGACGCTTTCTGAATGCAAACAATCTTTTTAGCATAAAACTTTTGGTAACTATTTCTAAAACAGCCTCTTTACAACTTGTATCCTCTCAAGAAATCTTGAATCCCCATGCGCTTCTTCATTTCTAACTGAAGCTCGTCGATAGCGAGCCAGCCTTCAGCACATTTGTAGTACAAATAGGTTTTCCCATCGCTAACCCACTGCCCCACTGCTACCGTTTGAGTTGTTTCAACATCGTTTACAAGATGGGTTTTGTACACCTTACAAGTCTTATCTCCCAAATAAGTCCATGCAGCAGGGTATGGCGATAGCCCTCGAATAAAGTCATACACAGCCTTGGCGGAGTTCTCCCAATTGATTTGACAGGTTTCTTTAAAAATCTTAGGTGCATGATGCAATACCTGATTTTCATTTTGTGGCTCTTGAGGGTAATTTCCAGACTCAATCGCGCGAACTGTTTTTAACACTAATTTAGCACCAATATGCATGAGTCTTTCATAAACAGTACCTACATTATCCTCCTCATGAATAGGTTCTCTTTCTTGAAAAATCACCGAACCCGTATCAATTTCATGCTTCAAAAAGAAAGTAGTAACGCCTGTTTCCTTTTCACCGTTCATAATTGCCCAATTGATAGGAGCAGCACCACGGTATTGTGGCAACAAAGAACCATGAAGATTAAATGTTCCTAAGGGTGGCATTTGCCAAACCACCTCAGGCAACATTCGAAATGCCACTACAATTTGTAAATCTGCCTGATAACTTTTGAGTTCCTCCAAAAAAGCAGGAGCTTTTAATTTTTCAGGTTGCAAAATAGGAATATGCGGGGCATGGTTCAACACATACTCTTTTACGGCCGACATACCCAACTTTTGGCCACGCCCAATTGGCTTGTCTGGCGCTGTTACTACAGCTACTATCTCACAGCCATTTTCTACCAAAATCCTCAGGCTTTCTACCGCAAATTCGGGCGTACCCATGAATATAATTCTCATAATTTTCTTGATTGTCTATTACGCTCTAAAACTCAAAATCTGCTATTTAGGCACCTTTTGTACACTTTACAAAACAAAAAGGCTATCACTGTCGTTATAAAAAAACATGGCTAAAAGTAGGTAGTTATATTTATTCTTTTAAAAACACAAAATAGATTTCTTTTTTGAAAAAGATTAAAAATAAGCTATCTTTGTAATCTCAATTCGCACAATATGAAAAAGATTAAAGCAACAACGGTACAAATATAACTTCGATTTTTCTACAAAGGTCTTAAAATCTTGTAGAACGGTTCGAAGCCGTTCTTTTTTATTTGCCCGAATTGAAACTTATAATTACAAAACACCCCCTTTTGCTGGCAAGAAATTGTCAGTAATTTTTTTTGTATTCACCACCAAATCAGTCTAGAACATTTTAAACATAGCAGAAAAGTATGGCAAAGGTACAGTATTATACGCAGGAAAAACTTGATGAGCTTAAAGCAGAACTTCATTACCTTAAAATTCAAGGACGTGCAGATATGGCTAAACAAATTGCGGAAGCTCGTGACAAAGGCGATCTTAGTGAAAATGCGGAGTATGATGCGGCCAAAGATGCACAAGGTTTATTAGAGTTGAAAATATCGAAAATGGAAGAAATCGTGGCTAATGCTCGCGTCTTAGACGAATCAACGATTGATACTTCTAAAGTTTCTATTCTTTCAAAAGTTAAAATCAAAAACCGTCGTAACGGTATGGAAGTAACCTACACAATCGTGTCGGAAGAGGAAGCTGATTTGAAAGCTGGAAAAATCTCTATTTCATCACCATTTGGAAAAGGTTTATTTGGTAAAAAAGTAGGTGACGTTGCCGAAATTACAGCGCCCGCAGGAAAACTAGAATTCGATATTTTGGAAATTTCACGCTAATATGCTCTGCTTTGCGTCCTCTAAGCTTTGATACTAGCCAAAACACCAAAAATATTTTGGAATAAATTTTGCAAAAGCCCTCATTGAGATAAATCAATGAGGGCTTTTTTGTAGTTTTATGATAATATTTAACCAGCGACGTTCATAAACAAAGATTCATTGAATCAATATTTTACTTCATGCTATCGTTGTCAAACAAAAACCCTGAATAAGACCTATATTTCGTACATGCAATTTTTATATCCTAGTTTTTTGTGGGCTTTGCTAGCGGCGGCCATTCCGGTAATTATCCATTTGTTCAATTTTCGCAGAACCAAAAAGGTCTATTTTACCAATGTCGCATTTCTCAAAGCTGTTAATACTACTACTTCATCATTTCGCAGACTTAAACATTTGCTTATCATGGCCGCTAGGATTCTAGCGATTATCTGCTTGGTATTGGCCTTTGCACAACCTATCCTAACTCCTAAATCAGGTAATATTGCCAAAAGTGCTGGTCTAACTAGTATTTATATCGACAATTCGCTTTCGATGCAAAATGAGTTGAATAAAAAAAGTTATCTCAGCAAGGCCATCAGTAAGGTAGAAGAACTTTTAACAGCTTTTCCGCAAGGTTCAAGATTACAATTACTCACCAATGATTTTTCGGCACAAGAACATAGTTTGGCAAATGCTCAACAAATTAAAGAGCGAACTACCACTATTGATTACACACATACTCCACGGACCATTGAGAATGTCTTGAAACGCCAGGGCAGTTTGGCGGCCAAGCATCAATCTCAAGGCGGAAATCAGTTTATTCTTTTCTCAGATTTTCAAAAAAGTACCTCAGGAGTCCTCAATCAAATCAAAGTAGATACAGCCAGTACGGTATTTCTGGTACCTGTGCAGGCGAAAGCTATTCAAAATGTATTTGTAGATTCGGTTTGGCTCAATACTCCTTTTATCAGGGAAATGCAAGTCAATACCCTCACCGTAAAGCTGTCTAATACGGGCGAACGAGCAGTACAAAACTTGCCCATAAAGCTCTTTGTAGACGAAGTACAAATAGCATCAGCCGTAGCCAATATCGATGCGCATGGCGTAACAACAGCCAATTTTAACTTTACCGTAAAAGATAAAGGTTTCAAAAAAGGCCGTATTTCATTCGACGACACTCCAGTTACCTTTGATAATGATTATTATTTTGTGTTGCATGCCGCTCCCAAAATTCGTGTGCTTCACTTGTTTGGACAAAGTGCTCCCGAAAAATTTGTTCAACACGTTTTTGAAAATGATAGTGTTTTTGCTTTGCGCAGCATATCGGCAAGTAATGTGGATGTCGGACAAATCAGAACAGCAGATTTAGTGGTATTAGAAGGCGTTCAGCTAATAGATGGCAGCTTGAGCGCAAGCGTACAGGAGTTTATCAAAGCAGGGGGTTCGGTGATGCTTATTCCTCCTACAGCACCAGATATTGCCAATTATAATGCTTTTTTAGGTAAATATGGTATCCGAAATATCCAGCTCAAATCAAGCTCTCCAACTGAGTCAAGTATTTTGGCTGAGCCTAGTAAGTCTGATGGCTTCTTTGGAGACATTTTCGATAGCTCCAACCTACGTGCCATGCTACAAATGCCATCGCAATCGGCTAATTTGACGTGGCAAGTGGCTGGTCAAAAACTTTTGCAATTCCGCAATGGTATGCCTTATCTGAGTAGCACAAAGGTTGGTCAGGCCGAAATATATCTGTTGGCCTCTCCTTTGTCCAAAGAATGGGGCGATTTTGCTCGGAATGCCCTCTTTGTACCAATTATGTACAAAATCGGTGCATTGAGCGTACGACAAGAGCCTTCTGCCTATTCTTTCAAAGATAATACCTTTACGATTGATGTTGAGAATGCCAATGCCAATACCAACTTTAAACTACGCAAAGGCAAGTTAGAGCTTATCCCTGTACAACAGCTCAATGGCAAACAACTTACCATAGAATTACCAAAGGCGAATCAATTGAATGAGGGACAATCTATCGAATCAGGCTATTATGAACTACTCAATAATGGAAAAGTAGAACGTATTTTAGCTTTTAATCATGATCATAGCGAGTCGCAAATGGATTTTTATTCGAGCCAAGAACTAAAGTCAATCTTTGGTGGTCAGAAAAATATTCAAGTATTTGACCAGATTGATGATACCGATTTTGTCAAAACTTTTAAAGAACAAAACTTCGGTAAAGCTCTTTGGCGATATTTCTTGATTGGCGCACTGGTATGCTTAGCCATCGAAATCCTTCTAGTAAGGTTTCTAAAATAATCATGGCTATTATTCCAGTGTCTATCTGAAGTAAGTAATCGTGCAGAATTATATTAAAGTTTTGTGTTTTAGGGGCAAGGCAACAGGCACAAGGCACAGAGTGTTAAAATGTTTTTAACGACCACGGACA